>VBDL01000484.1 GCA_005884255.1 Betaproteobacteria bacterium
CGGCGATCACGCCGCCTTGCGGCAGGCTCGAACCGTAATACGGCGGGTACTCGGTGGAGGCAAGGGTCACCGTCTCGGACGCATGTGCCCACGGCAGGGTCAGCGTCAGCGCCAGCGACGCGAACCACAGGCGAGCGCGCGATGCCATGCCGATCACTCTAGCCGCGCCGGTTCACCAGCACGATCCCCAGCGCCACCGCGGCCAGCGCCAGCAGCAGCCGCGCGGTGGTGGGCTCACCGAGCAGCAGCACGCCGAACAGCAGGCCGAACAGCGGCGTCAGCAGCGTGAACGACGACAGCCGTGTCGCCGGGTAGTGGCGCACCAGCCAGAACCACAGCAGGTAGCTGGCGAAGCTGACGATCACCGTCTGGAACGCGAAGGCGTTCCAGACCAGCGGGGAAGCGTGCGCCGGCCACGGCTCGCCGACTGCCCACGCGGCGGCAGCGAGCGCGAGGCCGGAGACCGCGAGTTGGTAGAACAAGGTCTTCTCCGCGGAAGCCGTGGCCAGCCGGCTGCCGCGGATCACCAGCGTCGTCGCGCCCCACAGCACGGCGCCGAGCACGCCCAGCGCATCGCCGAACCATTGGCGCGCGCCGGCCGCAGGCTTGCTGAAGCCCTCGGCAAACGCCCACGCGACGCCGGCGAAGGCGAGCAGCAGGCCGATGGTCTGTGGTGGTGACAAGCGCTCGCTCTTCGCGATGAACGGCATGCCCAGCGCGACGACGAACGGTGACAGGTAGATGAACACCACCATGCGCGACGCGGTCGTGTACTGCAGGCCGATGAAGATGCAGGCGAACTCGGCCGCGAACAGCAGGCCGGCGAGCAGGCCACCGGGTAGCGAGCCGTCGCGACCGAGCAGCGCAATGCCGCGCCGGCGCGACCAGGCCGCGACGAGCACCGCCGCACCCAGCGAGCGCAGCGCCGCCTGCGACAGCGGCGGCAACTCGGCCACCGCCACCTTCGCCGCCACCTGGCCCAGCCCCCACAGCAGCGTGCACAGCAGCAGCGAAGCCACGGCCACGCCGTCCAGATGTTCCTTGCGTGTTGTGGTCATCGCTTTCCCAAGAGCTTCAGCGCCAGCGCGCACAGCGCGCCGGCCACGGCGCCGGTGGTGTGTGCCAGTGGCGCGACGGCGATGTCCCAGCCGGCCGGGTGTCGCAGCACGGGGCCCCATGGCGCTTCGTAGATGAGCTTGGCCAGCAGCCCCGCGGCGAGCAACACGCCGACGGTGAGCGCGCGGCGCTCACGTGTGAACAGCAGCTGCACCGCGATCACCGCGGCGCCGGCATGCAGCACGCCGGACAGCCCACCGTAGTGCGCCAGCTCGGGCCGCAGCAGCAGGCCGAGGTGCGTCAGCGGCCAAGCGAGCAACCAGGCCAGCGCCGCGCGGCGATCGACGCGCGCGGCAACGCCGAGCACCGCGACGACCGCCGCGCCGGCCAGATTGATCAGCCAGTGCATGCGGCTGTAGTGCACCCAGGCGGCGCTCCACCAGCGCCAGGGCTCAGTCAAGGCGCGCGCTGGCTGCCAGTCGATGGCGTGCGACGCGCCCGCGCCGGCGAGCAGCGCCGGCAGCGCGAGCAGTAGGGCGACGCCGACCCACCAGGGCGCCAGCCCCGAGCGCCGGGCCGCCCCAAGCCGGGGCTGACCCCCTCGGGGGGTGGGCGCGGTACTCCGCGACCGGGGGCCCCAGTTCAACCGAACACCGCCCGCCACAGCGCGAGCACGGCGTCGCGTTCCTTCGTGAGCAGGACCGGTTCGAACTGCGTCGGCCGTTCATCCA
>VBDL01000506.1 GCA_005884255.1 Betaproteobacteria bacterium
CTTCGCCGCCGCCGCGTCCTGGTGGCCGTCGATCATCCCGATCGGCGTGCAGCTGCCGCTCGCCCTGTTCGCCGGCACGGCGCTGCACTATCGCGACTCCCGGCGTGAGCGCGAAGCCATCAAGCACGCTTTCGGCTACTTCCTGCCCAGCGCGATGGTGGACCAGCTGGCGCACAACATTGGCGCGGTTACCGAAGCCAACCGCGTGGTCTTCGGCGCCTGCCTGGCCAGCGACGTGAGCCAGTACACGGCACTGGCCGAAAGCATGGAGCCCGGCCAGCTCGGGCGACTGCTCAATGACTACTTCGCCCAGCTGTTCGTTCCGGTCGAGCGCTCGGGCGGTGCGATCATGGACGTGGTCGGCGATGCCATAGTCGCGATCTGGACGGCGCCCACCTCCAACGCCGCGGTGCGGCGCAGTGCGTGCGAGGCCGTGCTCGAGATCGTCGCTTCGCTCGACCGCTTCAACGGTGCGGCCGCCGGCCGGCCTGCGCTGGCCACGCGCTTCGGCCTGCATTGCGGGGACATCTTGATCGGCAATGTGGGCGCCTCGCATCACTACGAATACCGGGCGGTGGGCGACATCGTCAACACCGCATCGCGGCTGCAGGCGCTGAACAAGGCGCTCGGCACGCGGCTGCTCGCATCGGCGGACACCGTCGAGGGCCTGGATGGCCTGCTCACGCGGCCGGTGGGGACGTTCCGCCTCGCCGGCAAGGCCGTGGCGCTGCGCGTCGTCGAACTGAGGGGCTTGCAGGCCGATGTCGGCCCGGCCGAGCAGTCGCTGTGCGAGCGCTTCACGCAGGCACTGGCCCGTCATGACGCCCGGCAATGGCGCGAGGCCGCCGACCTGTTCTTCGACATCCTGGCGCAGGCGCCCGACGACGGGCCCTCGCGCTTCTACCTCGCGCGCTGCAGCGAGCTGCTCGCCACACCGCTCGACGAGTCGTGGAGCCCGACGGTCGCGATGGATGTCAAGTGACCGATGGGCGTCTCCGACCTTGGGGTGTCACCTGGAAATTTCATGATCGAAGGTGTAACCTGAATTAACTGCCGGCCGTCGCGGCGTGACGCTGATGCGTCGCACCGAAGAAGAACCCGGCCAGCCGCGACCAGGGGGGCCAGTGATGGCAGGTGTCCTCGGGAGGCGATCACACACGGTGCTCGGGCTGTTGTGGCTCGCATGCAGCTGGAACCTGTGGGCGGCCGAACCCTGCTCCCCCGCGCTTGCGCGCGTCGTCTCGGTGCAGGGCCAGGTGGAACTGCGCCGTGGGAGTGCGCCGTGGGCCAGCGTGGAGCTCAATGCACCGCTGTGCAGCGGCGACACGCTGCGCGTCCACGCCTACAGCCGTGCGGCGCTGCTGCTCAGCAACGAGACGACGTTGCGCCTCGATCAGGGCACGACGCTGACGCTTGCGCCGCCCGAAGCGGGCAAGGCGACCCTGCTGCAGCAGCTCAGCGGCGCACTGCACATGATCACTCGCACGCCGAGGGCGTTCAACGTCAAGACGCCGTTCGTCAATGCGAACGTTGAGGGGACGGAGTTCTCAGTGCGCGTGGATGACAGCAGTGCGACGGTCGCTGTGATCGAGGGTACCGTGCTCGCGGTCAACGAGGCTGGCAGCGAACGGCTCGCAGGCGGCGAAGCCGCGACGGCAACGCGTGACGGTGCGCCGCGCAAGGACCTCCTGATCCGACCCGTCGACGCGGTGGCGTGGACCCTGTACTTCCCCGCCGTGCTCGACCGTAAGGCCCGTGCGCCGCAAGCACCGGACACTGCGGCGACGGCAGTCGATCGCGCCAGCCAGTTGCTGCTAGTGGGCCGCGTCGAGGAGGCCCGGGCCGAGATCGCGCGTGCGCTGAATCTAGAACCCGCACGCAGCGACGCGCAGGCCCTGCTGTCCGTCGTGGCCGTGGTCGAGAACGAGAAGGACAAGGCCCTCGAGCTCGCGAGCCAGGCCGTGCGCAACGATCCCGCGTCGGCGGGGCGGATCAAAAGATCCTTGCGCGGCGCCGCGCCGTCGCGCATCGCGGTCGCGGCCTCGCCGCTCGCGAGGCGCTCGCTGCCGGCATCGTTGACCGCGAGCACGACGCCCTCGATCACGGAAATTGTGGCGCTGGCCTCGGTGACCCGCACTGAGAACTCCGTCCCCTCCACATTCGCATTGACGAACGGCGTCTTGACGTTGAACGCCCTCGGCGTGCGCGTGATCATGTGCAGTGCGCCGCTGAGCTGGTGCAGCAGGGTCGCCTTGCCCGCTTCGGGCGGCGCAAGCGTCAGCGTCGTGCCCTGATCGAGGCGCAACGTCGTCTCGTTGCTGAGCAGCAGCGCTGCGCGACCGTAGGGCAGGACGCGCAGCGTGTCGCCGCTGCACAGCGGCGCATTCAGCACCACGCCGGCCCACTCCGCACCGCCTCGGCGCAACTCCACCTTGCCTTGCACCGAGACGACGCGCGCGAGCGCGGGGGTGCACGGTTCCGCCGCCCAGGCGCTCCAGCTGCATGCGAGCCAGAGCAGCCCGAGCAAGGTGTGCGATCGGCTCCCGAGGACAACTGCCATGAAGGCCCTCCCTGGTCGCGGCTTGCCGGTTCTTCTTCTCGAGGCGCGTCAAGGCACCTCAACCGGCCGTAACTGAGGTTACATCTCCGATGCGCGATTTTCCAGGCACCCAGTGCTCTGCGCGCAGCGCCCATCCCTCATTTGATGTCCAGCGCGACGGTGGGACTCCACGTCTCGTCGGTCGACATCGCCTGCAGCTCGCTGCAGCGCGCGAGGTAGAAGCGCGAGGGCCCGTCGTCGCTCGAGTGCTCGAGGATCTGCGCGAAGCGATCGGACGCTTCGCGCCATTGCCGCGCGTCGTGGCACGCGAGCGCGTACGCGAAGCGCTCGCACAGCGCCAGCTCCGCGTCGCTCGCGCCAGCGCGCAGGCCCCTGAGCTCGACCACTCGCAAGGCCGTGGCCTTGCCGGCGAGGCGGAAGCTGCCCAGCGGCCGCGTGAGCAGCGCGTCCAGGCCCTCGACGGTGTCGGCCGAGGCGAGCAGCCGCGTGCCCAGCGTCTTGTTCAGCGACTGCAGCCGCGAGGCGGTGTTGACGATGTCGCCCACCGCGCGGTACTCGTAGTGGTGCGAGGCGCCTACGCTGCCGATCATGATGTCGCCGC
>VBDL01000507.1 GCA_005884255.1 Betaproteobacteria bacterium
GAGCTCCGCGTACAGCGTGCGGTTCCACAGCGAGTAGGCGATGAGCCCGACGACCTGCTGCGCCAGTCCTTCCTGCATCAGCGTGGCGGCCGCGGGGGTGGCGGCCACGCTCGAGCTGGCAAACGGAAAGCCCCACACGGGCAGCGTGTTGTAGATGTCGGAAACGCCGGGACTGTTGTTGAGACTGAGGCCATACAAGACCTTCAGCCTGTCGCTTTCGTAGCGATGGGCCACTCGCAGATCGACGTTGTCGATGGCGCTGTGGTGTTCCACCCCGTCATACGACCACTGCACGAAGCCGCCGGCATGCTCACTGATGCGCCCGGCGAGAAACAGGCTCGCCTGTTGCAAGACGAGCGCGTCCTGCTTGGGGAACGTGCTGGCATCGGTTCCGCCGGTGTTCGTGCGTGCCGTGCGCGTGATCGATGCCTGCAGGAACGCGGCCAGCGGCACCACGGGCGACGGGCCGTCCTTGTCGAACGACAGCAGCGGACGCTCCCCGCCCTTCGGGGGTTGCGTCAGCGTGTACGCGCCCAGCTTGAACTGACGACCGACGCTCGTCAGCTCGGGCCAGCTCACGTGGCATGCCACGCACTCCAGGCCCGTCTGCCGCGCGAAACTCGGCACGGCGTAGGCGGCCTCGCAGGGCCAGAGCGCGGCAACGACCGCCCACGCGGCGCCCTGGGCTCGAGAAGTGTTCACGGCCGATCTCCTTGCCCGCATCCACCGTCCACGTGTATTCCGCGGACGCCGGCGCCGGTTCAAGGGCTGTGATCGAGCGTCGATCAGAAGTCGTAACCGACGCTCAGTGCCACGGTGCTGCGCCGTTGCTCGTATGCCGCCGGATAAGTCCCACCCGAGCTGCTCGTCACCCACGCGAGCTGCGCGTCCCAATCGGACAGGCGAAGACCGAGGCCCAGGCGCGCGTCGTAGCGCACGCGATCGGAGCCGATCGGTGCATCGCCTGCGACGCGCGCGAGTGCGCCCACATGCGCGAAGGCACGCCACACCGGCGTGAGCGGCCGGCCGGCGTTCACTTCGGCGTAGAGGGTGCGCACGCTGCCACCGAAATAGCGCGGCGCGAAATACAGCCGTGCATTCCAGCCTTCGGCAAGGACTCCTGCGTACGCTTCGGCGTAGTCATGGTTGTCGTTGCCACTGAAGTGGTTCAGCGTCGCGCCGGCTTCCCAGGCCCACCCCGTTGCCTTGCGACTTGCGAAACCGGAGTAGGCCGTTGTGGCGATGCGCTTGGGCCCCGGCTCCAGTTCGACGCCCGCCAGCGAAGCACCCGCGTACCAGCCGCTGGGGTGGTCGTAGGCGAGGCTCACGTGCACGCTGGGATCCTCGCCATTCAGCGACACGCCGCGATAGCGATAGTCCGACTCCGCGACGATGCTGCCTCCGACCTGGCCGCAGGCGGCGGCCGAATAGAGCACAGGTGCGGCGAAGCGGGCGAGGCGAGAGAGCGATGGCGACGCTAGCACTTCATGGGTGGCTGGAATCCGGGGCTGTGGCCGGCGCCGCGACGGAGCGGGAGCGCTCGATGGCGCACGAGCACACGCGCGGACCAACCACGCGCAGCAGTGTCGCGCAAGTGTCGATGTTGCCGGAGGGTAGCAACACCAAGCTCGCAGGCTGGAGGGGGGAAGCGTGGGCAGCGCCGAGCTCTTGAATCAGCGCCGCCAAGCCGGCGACATGGGCCGATGCGTAGGACGCGCCGCTGACGGCCTGCCAGCCACCCCCGGGCGCCGTGCTGGGCACGTCGCGCCCGGGGGCCAGCAGCGCGTGGGCACGCACGCGCGACGCGTCGTCGGTGACGGCCCACACGCCCGCGTGCGATGCCGGGAAGCCGCCTTCTGGGAGGCTGGCATCGAGGGCGGCCACCACCGTGGTGCCGCGCGACAGCGCGGCATCGAGCAGCTGCGCGAGGAGCCGGTCGCGCGGGCCGCTCAGGCTGAGGTTGACGATCTCCGAGCGCTGCGTGATCGCGAAGTGCAGGGCCTTGGCCAGGCTCAGTGTCGTGCACAGCGTGTCATCGCGCGAGGTCTGCCGGCACGCGCGCAAGGCCAGCAGCCGGGCCTGCGGCGCGATGCCCGCGATGCCGATGCCGTTGTCTGCGACCGCACCGATGATGCCGGCCACCGCCGTGCCGTGCCGCTCGTCGGCGTAGGGCCGGCCATCGACGAAGTTCTCGGCGACCACCACCTGGCCCGCCAGATCGGGGTGCGTCTGCGCCACGCCGCTGTCGACGACCGCCACGCGAACACCGCGACCCGTGGCCAGCTCGTGCAACTCGGCCAGGCGCCATGCCTGCGCGGCCGGCTGCGTGCGGTACAGCGGATCGTTGTGCGTCGGCGTGGTGTCGATGCGGGCACCCTGACCGCGGTACTCGTTCATCGGTTGCGCCCAGGCCACGCGCGCGTCGCGCGACAGCGCTTCGATCACGGCCTCGCGCTGGCGCCCGGGCGCCAGCTGCATGACGTAGCAGTCCACGCCGAGCACGGGCATCGGCCAGTCGTCGACCAGTGTCAGTCCGTGCTCGCGGGCCAGGCGGGCGGCCACGCCGCGGCGCGCGCCGCGCCCCATGCCGCCACCATAGCCGCCCGAGTAGTTGGCGTCGGGGCGGAAGTGTTCGGGCGGCAGGTTCAGCAGCACGAGGATCTGCTGCCTGGTGTCGTCGGCGCCGACTGGGCCATCTGCCGCCTGCGCGACGCAGGCGGCGGCGAGCCACAGCACAGCGGCCAGCAGCCAGCGCATCATGGGGCAGACCTCGCGTCGAGCGACTCGGCGAGCGACACGCCTGGCTGCGCGCGCAACCGGGCGATGGCCGTGGCATGGCCGACACTCGGCACGCTCAGCAAGTAGGCGTTGCTCACGGTCGGGCCGTCCACCAGGCGTGCGCCGCTATTGCGCAGCGCCGCGCGGATCTGCTGCTCGGTCGCGTCGGGCTTGAACATCACCACCGCGTTGGCCGCCACGGCTGCGGCCGGTGCGCCCAGCGTGCGATACGGGTCATCCCCTGTGTGGGGCAGCACGAGCAGCGTCGCCAGCGCCGCGATCACGGCGAACTGCGCGCCCAGCCCCCAGAGCATCCAGCGCAGCGCGGGCGCACGAACCGGCCGCTCGCGCGGCGTGGTGGCGCGGATCAGCTCGCGCATCCGGACCAGCCCGCGCTCGGCGTCGCCCTCGGGCGAGAGCGGCTGAGCGGCCTGGAGCCGCTGCTCGAGCTCGAGCTCCTCGCGGCAACCCGGGCAGCCGGCCAGATGCGCCTCGACGCGGGCCAAATCCTCGCTGTCGAGGCGCCGGGTCAGGTACCAAGGCAGCAGCGCCTGTATGGCGCGGTGCTCGTCGGTGTCCAGCGGCACGACGTTCATAGCCAATCCTCCGCAGTCCCTGTCAGCAGCGTCTTGAGCTTGCGGCGCGCATGGAACATGCGCGTCTTCACGGTGTCCACCGGGCAGCCGACGATGTCGGCAATCTCGCGGCAACCCAGGCCGTGGAAGTAGGTGAGGTCCACCACGGCACGGTGCTCTGCCGACAGGCCGTCCAGC
>VBDL01000057.1 GCA_005884255.1 Betaproteobacteria bacterium
ATCTTGCGGACATCGAATCGTCGACCACGCAATCGCTGGCGAAGCCCTCGGGAAAAGTGCGGGTGGAGGCGGCGGCGGCGATCGCTACGAGGGTCATCGTCCCGGGGCTTGCCGAGTTCTACCGGAACTATCCCGATGTCGAGGTGGAGCTCGGCGTCGGCAACAAGCACACCGACCTGGTGACCGAAGGCATCGACTGCGCCATTCGCCGTGTGAAGTGAGCGAGCAGATGATCGTGACGCGGCTTCTTACGCCGTTCATGAGGCCATCTCGGCGGGCAGACTCGTGGCGCTGCTCCAAGATTGGTGCACGCCCACGATCCCCGTCCACGTGATCTATGCGCCAAACCGCTATCTCAGCGCGAAGGTGCGTGTCTTCATCGACTGGGCGGTGACGCTGTTCGAGCGCCACGAAGACTTGCGACGCGCCTGATCTTTCCACCGAGGGCGCGCGGCGATTTGTCCCTCGTCGAGAGCGATCTCTTCGAGAGCATTCCAGCCAGACAGGAACGGTGCCAGGGCCCGGCGGCCATCTGAGGCCGTCTCCAATTGGATGAACGATCGTTGAACAACCACGGTACAGCCGTCGATGTCAACGAGGGTTCATACCTGTGGCGGTTCAATACAAGCGTTCTATATTTGCGACTCGTTTAGCAACCTATCGTTTACCAACGCATCACATGGAAGCCTCCCTCGCCCAGATCGCCCAGTTGGCGGCGCAGGGTTTGGCCTCCGGAGCGATCTATGGCCTCGTCGCGCTGGGCCTCGTGCTGGGCTACAAGGCCACGGAGGTCATGAACTTCGCGCACGGCGACATCGTCATGCTCTCGGCCTTCATCGGCTGGGGGCTCATCAGCTCTCTCGGCGCTCCGTTCTGGACCGCGCTGCCGGCGGTGGTGGCCCTTGTGGCGCTCTTCTGCTACGGCCTCGAGGCGGGGATCATGAGGCGCATCGTCGGGCAGCCTCAGTTCGCGGGCGTCATGCTCACCATCGGCATCGGATTCATGATTCGAGGCGCAGTCAGCATGTCGTTCGGGCCGGAATCCCGCAGCTACCCGACTCCCTGGACCGGAGCGTCGACCCGCGTCGGCGGCATGGTGCTCTCGGACCTGAGCCTTGTCATCGTCGGGGCGGCGATGCTGGTCACGCTGCTGATCTATCTGTTCCTGCGCCGTACGACGCTCGGCATCGCGGTGCATGCGGCCGCCCAGAACCAGCTTGCGGCCTACCTCTGCGGCGTGCGCGTCAAGCGCCTGAATTCGCTCGTGTGGGCCCTGTCGGGAGCCATTGCCGCACTGTGTGGAATCCTGCTGGCACCGATTTCGCTGGTCGATCTGACCCTGTGGACCGTGATGCTGAAGGCGCTCGCAGCGCTCGTTCTCGGAGGCTTCGGCAGCGCGCCCGGCGCCATCGCAGGCGGCCTGCTGATCGGCCTCGTGGAGCAGTTCTCCGGCGTCTACCTTCCCGACGGCTCCAAGGATGTGATGGCCTACCTGGTCCTGATCGTCGTGCTGGTGCTTCGTCCCCGCGGCCTGTTCGGCGAGACGCACGGCAGAAGGGTGTGAACATGCGGTACGACACCGACTATCGCGAAGCACGCCGGCTGCTGCGTGGGCCGGCCGAGCGCGCCGCCTACGCGGCGCTGGCCGCCATCCTCCTGCTGCTTCCTTTCGTGCTGCCGACGTTCTACGTCGGCGAGCTGTCCTTCATCTTCATCATGTGCATCGCCAGCCTCGGGCTGATGACGTTGACGGGCTTCACGGGGCAGGTCTCGCTGGGCCAGGCTGCGTTCGTGGGCATCGGTGCGTACGTGCACACGCAGTTGCTCACGCTAGGCTTGCCGCTGCCTGCGGCGATGGCCAGCGCGGCCGCTTGCGCGGCGCTGGCGGGCCTGGCGATCGGCATCCCGGCCATCCGCGTGTCGGGCCTGCACCTGGCCATGGTGACGCTGGCCTTCTCAGTCGTGACGGAGCATGTCCTGGGCCGCTGGAAGAGCGTTACCGGCGGGCATCAAGGCCTCGCCGTGCCGGACCCCGCGCTGTTCGGTTGGAGCCTGGCCGGCCCACTGCCTTTCTACTTCCTCTGCTTGGCGGTGGTGGCCATCGTGCTGCTCGTGCTGCTCAATGTGATGCGCTCGGCCACGGGTCGCGCCTTCATCGGCATCCGGGACTCCGAGGCCGCGGCGCATGGGCTCGGCATCCGTGTCGCGCGCACCAAGGTGCTGGCCTTCGGGCTGTCGGCGGGCATTTGCGGGCTCGCCGGGGCATTGCTGGCACATCACACCCAATACATCACGCCGGAGTCGTTCGGACTGGCGTTGTCCCTTCAACTGGTGCTGATGGTCTTCATCGGTGGAATGGGCAGCCTGCGCGGCGCAATCCTCGGCGCGATCCTGATCGGCGTGCTGCCATCGATCATCTCGTCGCTCAAGCCGCTGTTGCCGGCACGCCTTGCCGCGCAAACCGGCGTCGAGCTGTTCGTCTACGGCGGCGTGCTCACCTTCTTCGTGCTGCTCGAGCCGGCCGGGCTCAACGGGCGGTGGCTTCGCCTGCGCGCATGGCTAGGCCAGTTTCCGCTCGTGCGCAGCACGAGCCAACGCCGCAGCAAGGTCTACATGCGCTCGGAGCGCAGCCGATGAGCGCCGCCGCACGGCCGCCCGAAGGCGGCGCTCGCGTCCCTCTCGGAGGGACCCGCGAAGCGGAGGGTGCACCAGTGAACGCCGCCTTCTTCGAGGCGCGCGGCCTGGGCCTTTCCTTCGGCGGCGTGAAGGCCGTCCGCGACGTCAGTTTCAACGTGGAGCAGGGTGAGGTGCTGGCGATCATCGGGCCGAACGGCGCCGGCAAGACGTCGCTGCTCAACCTGGCCACGCGCGTGTTCGACCCCAGCAAAGGCAGCGTGCACTTCGAGGGCCGCGACATCACGCGGGTGCCGCGCCACGACATCGTGCGCCACGGCATCGCGAGGACGTTCCAGAACATCGAGCTGTTCGAAGGTGCCACCGTTCTCGAGAACCTGCTGCTCGGACGGCATCGTGCCGGCCACGGCAACCTGCTCGGGCAGATGCTGAACCTTCCATCGGTCCAGCGCGCCGAGGCGCAGACGCGCGCACGCGTCGAGGACGTCGTGCGCCTGCTCGACCTGGCCCCCGTGCGCAATCGTCCGGTGGCCGAGCTGCCTTACGGCGTGCGCAAGGTCGTCGAGCTCGCCCGCGCGCTGGCGTCCGAGCCTCGGCTGCTGTTGCTGGATGAACCGGCCTCGGGATTGAACCCTGATGAGACGCGGCAACTTGCCTGCTGGATCGCGGACATCCAGGCGGAACTGGGCATCACGGTGGTCATGGTGGAGCACGACATGTCGCTGGTGAGCTCGGTGGCTCAGCGCGTGGTGGTCATGGACCAGGGCAGCGTGCTGATGATCGGCAAGCCGGCCGAAGTGCAATCCGATGCCCGAGTCATCTCGGCTTACCTGGGAGCCTGACATGCCGACCCTGCTGTCTGCGCGGAATCTCGAGACCTGGTACGGCCCGGTGCGCGCGCTCCATGGGGTCGCGCTCGATGTCCGTGAGGGGCAGATCGTCGCGGTGCTTGGCGCCAACGGCGCGGGCAAGACGACCTTGCTCAACACGCTCGCCGGCGTACTCTCGCCCTCGAAGGGCAGCATCGGCCTGAACGGGCAACGCATCGACGGCCTCGACGCGGACGAGGTTGCCCGCAACGGCGTGATCCTGGTGCCCGAAGGCCGCCAAGTGTTCCCTTTCCTGAGCGTCGCGGAGAACCTCGCGATGGGAGCGTACGCACGCGCCAAGGGAGCCGCGGTGACGCGTGACCTGGACCAGGTCTACGAGTGGTTCCCGCGCCTGAAGGAACGCCATCGCCAGGCCGCCGGCCTGCTGTCGGGCGGCGAGCAGCAGATGGTGGCCATCGGCCGGGCCTACATGGGGCGGCCGAGGCTTCTTCTCCTGGACGAGCCGTCGCTCGGCTTGTCCCCGCTGTTCACCAAGGAAATTTTCTCGATCGTGCGGCGCATTCGCGATCAGGCCGGCATCGCCGTGCTCGTGGTCGAGCAGAACGCGGCGATCGCGCTGGCCAGCGCGGACCACGGCTATGTCCTGGAGCTCGGCCGCGTGGTGGCGAGCGATTCCTGTGCCGCGCTCGCGCAGCGGCAGGACATCAAGGACTTCTATCTCGGCGGGCCGTCCCACGCGGCGTCCGAGTCGGGCATGGAGCCGACGAGATCCATGCGACGCCGCTCCGCGTGGGCCTGAACGCGATCGCACTTCCATCCATTCGAGTGAATTGCCCAACAAGGAGATATCTCATGAGCATGCAACGCCGCACCCTTTTGAAGGCCAGTGCCGCCGCACTGGCGCCAGCAATCTGGAGCAGCCGGGCCCACGCGGCCGGCGTGTCGGACAAGGAGATCGTGCTGGGCACGCACCTGGACTTGTCCGGGCCGGTTGCCTTCGCGATGCCGGTCTTCCGCAACGGCATGCAGATGCGCATCGACGAGATCAACGAAGCGGGCGGCCTCAACGGTCGCAAGATCCGCTTCATCATCGAGGACAACGCCAGCCAGCCTGCACAGGCCGTGCGCGCGGTCGACAAGCTGATCCGCAAGGACGAGGTTTTCGCCGTGCTGTGCCCGTTCGGCTCCGGGCCCAGCGTGGCCACCGCCAAGAAGGTCGTCGACGCGGGCGTCCTGATGTTCGGTCCCTACGCCGCCTCGGCCCTGGTGCGTCAGGCCGCCGGGCCCTCGCCTCTGCTGTTCACCACCAATCCGCACTACGACACCACAACGTCTGCCGGCGTGCGCTGGGCCACCGGGAGCCTGGGCAGCAAGCGGGTTGGCCTCATCTACCAGGAAGGGGCGTTCGGCGAACTGGTCGGCAAGGGAGCGAAGGCAGCACTTTCCGGGCGGGGCCTGCCGCTGGTCGCCGAGGCGAGCTACAAGGTCGGCGACATCGACCTTTCCTCGCAAGTGGCGCGCATGCAGGCCGCGAATGCCGACCTGATCGTCATGGCCACGACGACGCGCGAGACCATCGCCGTCGCCGCCGAAGTGAAGAAGCTCGGACTCGCAGGCGTCAACCTGCTGAGCGCCAGTCCCGGGCGCGCCGGCATCACGGTTGCGGTAGGCAAGCAGGCGATGGAGAACGTATACGGCTGCGGCATCTGGAACATCCATCCGGCGGAAGCAGCGAGCCCGGCATTGAAGGCCTGGAGCGAAAGCTACCGCAAGCGGTTCAACAGTGCGCCCGATGACGTCGCGCTGGCCTTCTACGAATACGCAGGCTGGTTCCTGCAGGCGGTTGAGCGTACCGGGCGCGATCTCACGCAGGACAGGGTGGTCAAGACACTGCAGGCTTCCAGCTACAAAGGCATGTCGCTCTACGACACGCAGCGCTTCGTCGACAACCATGTCGCGCCCGAGTGGACGCGGGTCGAGCAGGTCATCCAGGGCAACTGGGTGGCGCGCTCGCCCATCCTCGACCCCGCGAAGAGCCTCGCGTGAGCATGGCGTCCACCGCCACGATCGCGCAGCTGTGGCGGCAGCGCTGCCGGGAAGGCGGCGACGGCCCGGCCCTGCGCTACAAGCGCGGCGGCATCTGGTCCACGCTGACCTGGCGCGAGTTCCTCGAGCGCGGCCGCGCCGTCGGCCTTGCAATGGCCGACGAGGGGTTCGGCCGAGGCGATGTCGTGTCGATCGTGTCCGACAACCGCCCCGAATGGCTGATCGTCGACATGGCGGCGCAGGCGTTGGGATGCACCAGCCATGGGGTGTATCCGGGCAACTCCGCCGGGCGGGTGGCGCAGGCGCTCGAGATGGCCGGCAGCCGCATCGTCTTCGTCGAGAACGCCGAGCAACTTGCCAAGTTGCTCGCTGCGGGCGAGGACTGCGCTCGCGTGCGCCGCATTGTCGTGATGCAGCCGGAGGGTTTGCGGTACGTCGAAGATCGGCGGGTCGTCCGCTTCGCCGACTGGTTGACACGCGGTGAAGAACTGGCCCGTCAACGGCCGGGCACCTTCGACGAGACGATCGATGCAGGCACCGCAGACGCCATCCTCCTGCTCGCGTCGACGGCAGGCACGACAGGCCCTCCCCGCCTCGCTGCGATCGATCACGCCCGGTACCTGCAGCGGCTTCACGCCGCCCGGAACTGGCTTCCGCTCGAGACCGGTGATCGGTTGCTGTCGTTCGTCCCGCTGTCGCAGGTATCTGAACGGCTCCTGGTCCAAAGCGCGCTGCTGATGAACGGCGGGCTCGTGCACTTCCCTGAAAGCACCGCCACGGTGGTCAACGACTTGGCGGAGGTCGCTCCGCGCTTGTTGGCTGCGCCGTCGCGTTTCTGGGAGCGCCTGCACGCGCGCACGGACCTGTTCATGCGCCACGATGCCGCCCCCTTGGCGCGCGCGGCCTATGTGCGCAGCCTGACGGCGGAACCGCGCCGGCCATGGCACCGACTATTGCTTAAGCGCGTGCGCGCGTCGCTCGGACTGCAGAACATGCGCATGGCGCTCGTGTCCGGCGAGCAACCGACGCCCGATGTCGCCGCCTGGTACGAGGCACTCGACGTCCCGCTGTTCACCGGCTACACCGTCGCCGAGATGGCTGGCTATTGCAGCGTCGTTCCGCTCACGACGGCTGGTACCGCGTCGGACGTCGGGCTGGAGCTCGACCTCGACATCAGCGGAGAAATTCTCGTCAAAGGCATGGGTCGCGATCTCGCGTACTGGACCCGCGGGACGCTGCATCCTGCGCCGTTGTGCAGCCGGGGGTCTTTCCGCACGGGCGACATCGGGACGCGCAGCGCCGGCAACATCCGCGTTGTCGGCCGCATGCCCTTGCACACGGACGGCGCTGGGCAGGCCATGCCCGAGCGGGTGGAACTGGCCTTGCGAGCGAGCCCCTATATCGCCGATGCGATCGTCATCATGGCAGGCCAGCAAGTGGGGCGCTGCCTGCTGATGCTCGAAGAGGAGCCTGTGCGCCGGTACGCCCAGGAGCGGGACCTGACTTTCTCGGACTACGCCAGCCTCGCGAGCAATCCCGACGTGGTTGCACTGCTCGCCGAGCAGGTGGATCAGGTCAACCGCAAGCTCGACGATAGCCTGCGGGTGAAACGCTTCGACATCATTGCGCGGCCACTGCATCCAGACGACGACGAGCTGACCCCTTCCCTGCGCCTGAATCGCCGCGTGGTGGAGCAGAACTACTCATCGCTTCTCGAAACACGGCCCTGAAATTCGCTTGGGAAACGTGGACGAACGAAGCGATACGTTGCGCTTGCTCTGGAGTGCGAGCCATTAGCGCTTGCGCCGTGGCTCATCCCGCCGCCGGTAGTGCTCCGAGACCGACCTCGATGACTCCATCCAACCTCTTCACGTTCTCTGCGCCAAGCAGCTCACGTACGCGCGCATCTGCCGATTGCCAGCGCCGCAGCCCCTCGGCGCGCTTCATCCGCCCGGAACTCGTGATTCGGACGCTGCGCGTCCGTCGGTCGGCTCCGGCCACCAACTCCAACCAACCGGCTGCAATCAGCGGCTTGAGCGTCCGTGTGAGCGTAGAGGGCTCCAGCGCCATGGCTTTGGCCAAGTCGCAGGGGCGCGCGGGATCGTGTTCCAGAATCTGCGTCAGCACCCAGAACTGAGTCATCCGCAGGCCCACCTTCCGGAGCTCGGCATCGTAGTGGCGGCCCATCAGACGAACCAGTTGACGCAACTTCGTGTCGGTGCAGGCAAAGTCATTGGCCACAGAACGTTCGTTCAGTAATGTGGCAACGACGGCTGACGACTCGATGTCAAGCCGCGATGATCAGGATGGTTTCGACGGGCGGGCCGGCTTCTCGTCCAGTGCGTGTGTCTCGTCGATGAATCGGCGGCTCGAGGCGAGGATCTCCTTGCGAGTGCGCTCGGACTCCACGGCCCGCGACAGCACCAGCGCGCCCACGCATTGGGCGATCAATGCCCACGCGGCATCCGGGTCGCCGATGCGAGCGCTCCAGCTCTTCTGCAGGCGCTTCAGACCTTGCTCGACGGTGGCGCGTACCTCGGGCGCAGCTCGGGCGATCTCCGGCCCCAGCGTCGGAAGGACGCAGCCCGTTTCCGGGTGCAGGGCGTGCGCTGAACTCAAGTAGCTGCGCAGCCGTTTGGCCACGTGGTCGGGCGGCGACGATTCATCGCCTGCCAGCATCTCGGCGCTGTTGGAAATCTCCTGCTCCACAAGCTCGGCAAACAACGCCTCCTTGCTGGGGAAGTGGCCATAGAAGGCGCCGCCGGTCAGGCCGATGCTCGCCATCAGCTCATCAACACCCGTGGTGCCGAACCCACCCCGCTTGGCAATGGCCCGGGCACTGCCGATGAGCTTCTTGCGAGTTTCCTCTTTGTGTGTGCTTGGATAGCGCATGGATGTACCTCCGCGAATTTGACCGACTGTGTCGCGATCATAACATATCGGTCGTTTGACAAACGACCGTACCCTAACTACCGAGCCGGCGAACCACGGGTAATCCCCTGCCGGTAACGGGGCCGAGAGGCGTTGACGCATTGTTGCGGCACGCCTATATTTCAATGACCGTTTACTAAACGCTCGTTACCAGAATCGCGGTGCCTCGAACCACTGTCGGGTCGCGCACCGATACGCCGATACGCTGGACTCCGCCGGAATGCGGTCCGGCCTTCACGAATGCAACTGGAGTCCTGTCCATGAGAGAAGCAGTCATCGTTTCCACCGCACGCACCGGGATAGGCCGCGCGTTCCGGGGGGCACTGAACAACACGAAGTCGCCCACGATGATGGGCCATGCCATCCATCACGCGGTACAGCGCGCCGGCATCGATCCGGGGCAAGTGGAGGATGTCGTGATCGGCACCGCGATGGCCGGCGGAACCGCTGGCATGAACATCGGGCGCCTGGCCGCGTTGGCCGCGGGATTTCCGCAGTCGGTGCCTGGCCAGACCATGGACCGGCAATGCGCGTCCGGCCTGATGGCGGTGGCAACGGCCGCCAAGCAAATCATCGTCGACGGCATGGACGTGACCGTGGGCGGCGGGCAGGAGAACATCTCAACCGTCCAGAATCCGTTCGTCAAGTGGGTCGGGGAAACGGCCGATCCGAATCTCATTGCGCAAGTCCAGCACGCCTACATCCCGATGCTGCAGACAGCCGAGATCGTTTCGAAGAAGTACGGCATTTCGCGCGAAGCGCAGGACGCCTATTCGCTCGAAGCGCAACGCCGCACCGCGGTCGCCCAGGAGAAGCGCCTGTTCGATGACGAGATCGTGCCGATCACCGTGTCGATGGCCGTGGCCGACAAGGACACGGGCGCCGTCACTTACCGGGACGTGCGGCTGGACCGCGACGAAGGCAACCGGCCCGACACCACACTGGAAGGCCTCGCCAAGCTCAAGCCGGTGGTCGACGGCGGCGTGATCACGGCCGGCAACTCCAGCCAGCTCTCGGACGGCGCATCCGCATGCGTGCTGGTCGAGCGCACCGTGGCCGAACGCCGCGGGCTGAAGCCGCTGGGCATCTATCGCGGCATCGCCGTCGCCGGATTGGCGCCGGAGGAGATGGGCATCGGACCGGTGTTCGCGGTGCCCAAGCTCTTGAAGGCCCATGGCCTGAAGGTGAGCGATATCGGCTTGTGGGAGCTGAACGAAGCGTTCGCCTGCCAGGTGATCTATTCGCGCGATCACCTCGGCATCGACCCCGACATCCTCAACGTGAACGGCGGCGGCATCAGCATCGGCCATCCGTACGGGATGACGGGTTCGAGACTGGTGGGCCACGCGCTCATCGAAGGCAAGCGGCGCGGCGCGCGCTACGTTGTGGTCACGATGTGCGTCGGCGGCGGCATGGGCGCCGCGGGCCTGTTCGAAGTCGCTTGAATCGAGGATCAGCACGATGACTTACCAGAGCCCCTTGCGCGATTTCCAATTCGTCCTGCACGAGTTGCTGCAGGTTCCTTCGATGATGGAGGCGTGCGGGCAGCCGGAGTTCGACGTGGCCACGATCGACCAGGTGCTGACCGCTGCCGGCCAGTTTGCATCCGAGGTGATCGCGCCGCTGAACGCGGCGGGTGACCAGCACGGGTGCAGCATGCCCGCGCCCGGCGTGGTGCAAACACCGCCTGGCTTCAAGGAGGCGTACGACGAGTTCAGCAGGAACGGCTGGCATGGCCTGGCGTGCAGCCCGGAGTTCGGCGGCCAGGGCTTTCCCTCGGTGGTCGACACCGCCGTCACGGAAATGTTCGGCGGCGCCAACATGGCGTGGTCGGCCTATCCCGGCATGTCGCATGCGACTTACGTCAACGTGGCCGCCAATGGCTCAGCCGAGCAGAAGGCGCTCTATCTGCCGAAGATCGCTTCCGGCGAGTGGGCCGGCACCATGTGCCTGACAGAACCGCACGCAGGCACGGATCTCGGCCTGCTTCGAACCCGCGCCATCCCGCAACCCGACGGGACGTACCGCATCACGGGCACCAAGATCTTCATCTCCGGCGGCGAACAGGACCTGACCGAAAACGTGATGCACCTCGTGCTGGCGCGGATGCCCGATTCGCCGCAGGGCGTCAAGGGCATCTCGCTCTTCATCGTGCCCAAGTTCATCCCGGACGCAACCGGCGCCGTCGGTCCGCGCAACGCCGTGACCTGCGGCTCCATCGAACACAAGCTGGGCATCCACGGCAACTCGACCTGCACCATGAACTTCGACGGGGCGACAGGCTGGCTGCTCGGGGAGGCGGACAGGGGATTGGCCGGCATGTTCGTTCAGATGAACTACATGCGGGTGCTGGTCGG
>VBDL01000501.1 GCA_005884255.1 Betaproteobacteria bacterium
TTCTCGTTCAAGATCATCTCCAAGGTCTTCAACTTCGATTCCACCGAGATCGCCGCCAACCCCGTGCACCTGATGTACGTGCTCGAGCAGCAGATCGAGCGCGAGCAGTTCCCGCAGGAGACGGAGCAGAAGTACCTGGCCTTCATCAAGGAGCACATGGCCACGCGCTATGCCGAGTTCATCGGCAAGGAGATCCAGACCGCCTACCTCGAGAGCTATTCCGAGTACGGCCAGAACATCTTCGACCGCTACGTGACCTACGCCGACTACTGGATCCAGGACCACGAGTACCGCGACACCGACACCGGCGAGGTGTTCGACCGCGGCGCACTGAACGGCGAACTGGAGAAGATCGAGAAGCCCGCGGGCATTTCCAACCCGAAGGACTTCCGCAACGAGATCGTCAACTTCGTGCTGCGTGCGCGCGCCAGCAACCAGGGCAAGAACCCGAACTGGACGAGCTACGAGAAGCTGCGCACGGTGATCGAGAAGAAGATGTTCTCCAACACCGAAGAGCTGCTGCCGGTGATCAGCTTCAACGCCAAGGCCAGTGCCGACGAGGCGAAGAAGCACGAGGACTTCGTCTCGCGCATGGTCGACAAGGGCTACACGCCCAAGCAGGTGCGCCTGCTGTGCGAGTGGTACCTGCGCGTGCGCAAGTCTTCATGACACAGGGATAGTCAACCTATGCTGCAGCAGATCATCGACCGGCGGCTGGCGGGCAAGAACAAGTCCATCGGCAACCGCGAGCGCTTTCTGCGGCGCCACAAGGACCAGATTCGCGAGGCGGTCAAGCGCGCGGTGGACGGGCGCGGCATTCGCGACATGGAGCGCGGCGAGGACATCCACATCCCCAAGCGCGACATCACCGAGCCGGTGTTCGGCCACGCGCAAAGCGGCGGCAAGCGCGAGATGGTGCACCCAGGCAACCGCGAATACGTGCGCGGCGACCGCATCGAGCGGCCCAAGGGCGGGCAAGGCGGTGGCGGCGGCTCGCAGGCCAGCGATTCCGGCGAGGGCGAGGACGATTTCGTCTTCCACCTCACCAAGGAAGAGTTCATGCAGGTCTTCTTCGACGACCTGGCCCTGCCGCGCCTGATCCGCACCGAGCTGGCCGATTCGCCCGAATGGAAGACGCAGCGCGCCGGCTACACCAGCGACGGCACGCCGAGCAACCTGCACGTCGTGCGTTCGTTGCGCGGCGCGATCAGCCGGCGCATCGCCATCGGTTCGGAGTCGCGGCGCGAGCTGCGCGAGCTCGAGGAAGAGCTCGCGGAGCTGGAAGCGCAACAGCCGCTGAAGCTGCTGAAGCTCCAGGAGCTGCAAGAACGCATCCAGGCCCTGCGCGCCCGTCTTGGCCGCATTCCTTATCTCGACCCGATCGACCTGCGCTTTCGCAACCGCATCCGCGTGCCGGTGCCCACCAGCAAGGCGGTGATGTTCTGCGTGATGGACGTCTCCGGCTCGATGGACGAGGCCCGCAAGGATCTGGCCAAGCGCTTCTTCATCCTGCTGTACCTGTTCCTCACGCGGCACTACGACAAGATCGACCTCGTCTTCATCCGCCACCACACGCAGGCGCAGGAGGTGGACGAAGAGAACTTCTTCCATGCGCGCGAGACCGGCGGCACCGTCGTCTCCAGCGCGCTGGTGCTGATGGAAGAGATCATCCGCCAGCGCTACCCGCGCGGCGAATGGAACATCTACGGCGCGCAGGCCAGCGACGGCGACAACTGGCACCACGACAGCGGCCGCTGCCGCGAGCTGCTCAACGACAAGCTGCTGCCGATGTGCCGCTACTTCGCGTACGTGCAGGTCGCCGAGGAAGAGCAGAACCTGTGGGAAGAGTACTCGCAGCTGCTGGAAGTGCAGCCACACTTCGCGATGCGCAAGGTGACCGAGGCCGCGCAGATTTACCCGGTGTTCCGCGACCTGTTCAAGAAGGAAGGGACGGCCGTTGCTTGAGGGGATGTCCATGATCGGCTACAACGCGCGCAAGCTGGGGCTCGCACCCAGCTCCAATCAACACGGCGGGCGGCGCCGCCATCGCGTGGCGCTGCAGGAGCCCAAGCCGTCGAAGGGCCGCGCCGCGCAGCCGCTGCCCGGGCCCAGCGACTGGACCTTCGAGCTCATCGAGCAGTACCACGAGGTCATCAAGCACACGGCCGAGCGCTTCGGCCTGGACACGTATCCGAATCAGCTCGAGGTCATCACCGCCGAGCAGATGATGGATGCCTATGCGTCGGTGGGCATGCCGGTGAACTACCGCCACTGGAGCTACGGCAAGGAGTTCATCTCCAACGAGAAGATGTACAAGCGCGGCCAGATGGGGCTGGCGTACGAGATCGTCATCAACTCCGACCCCTGCATCGCGTATCTCATGGAAGAGAACACGATGGCGATGCAGGCGCTCGTCATCGCGCACGCGGCCTACGGCCACAACAGCTTCTTCAAGGGCAACTACCTCTTCAAGATGTGGACCGATGCGTCGTCGATCATCGACTACCTGGTCTACGCAAAGAATTACGTCGCCGACTGCGAGGAGCACTACGGGCTCGAAGCGGTCGAAGAAACGCTGGACAGCTGCCATGCGCTGGCCAACCACGGCGTCGACCGCTATCGTCGCCCGCAGAAGCTGAGCCTGGCCGCCGAGCAGGCGCGCCGCCAGGATCGCGAGGCCTATGCGCAGCAGCAGATCAACGACCTGTGGCGCACGCTGCCGCGGCGCGCCGACAAGGCCGAGGAGGCGGCGAGCGAGAAGCGCTTCCCCGTCGAGCCGCAGGAGAACCTGCTGTACTTCATCGAGAAGAACGCGCCACTGCTCGAGCCGTGGCAGCGCGAGGTGGTGCGCATCGTGCGCAAGGTCGCGCAGTACTTCTACCCGCAGCGGCAGACGCAGGTAATGAACGAGGGCTGGGCCACCTTCTGGCACCACCATCTGCTCAACACCCTGTACGACGACGGCCACCTCACCGATGGCGTGATGATCGAGTGGCTGAAGTCGCACACCAACGTGATCTACCAGCCGCCGGTGGGCAGCCGCGACACCGACCTGAAGCGCATCTGCGAGAACCCCGACGACGAAGATCGGCAGTGGTTCCCCGACGTGGCCGGCGCGGCGTGGCTGCCCACGCTCGACCACGCGATGCGCAACTTCAAGGACGAGAGCTTCATCGGCCAGTACCTCAGCCCGAAGCTGATGCGCGAGTTCCGCCTGTTCACCATCGTCGACGACGAGCACGAGAGCGAGCTCGAGGTCAGCGCGATCCACGATGAGGCCGGCTACCGCCATGTGCGCGAGTCGCTGTCGCGGCAGTACGACCTCGGCTCGCGCGAGCCCAACATCCAGGTGTGGAACGTCAACCTGCGCGGCGACCGCTCATTGACATTGCGCCACACGCAGCACAACGACCGGCCGCTGCACGACAGCGCGCAGGAAGTGCTCAAGCACGTCGCCCGCCTGTGGGGTTTCGGCGTGCACCTGGAGAGC
>VBDL01000502.1 GCA_005884255.1 Betaproteobacteria bacterium
ACACCAGCGCGCCGAACTTGACGACGAGCGAGACGATCTTCGCCACCTTGGCTTCGCCGGCCGGCGTGACGTTGGCGTTCACGTAGGGCTTCCAGAAGTTGCGCGTGAACAGGTTGGCGGCGCCGATCGACATCACGGCCGCGGGCACCAGCGCGCCGATCGCGATGGCGGCGAAGGCGAAGCCGCTGAACCAGCTCGGGAACAGCGCGTTGAACAGCGCCGGCACCACGTCGTTGTTGCTCTTCACCGTGAGCTTGGCGGCATAGGCCATGAAGCCGAGCAGCGCGATCAGGCCGAGCAGCACCGTGTAGGCCGGCAGGAAGACGGCGTTCTTGCGGATCGTGTCGGCGTTCTTCGCGGCGAAGATGCCGGTCAGCGTGTGCGGGTACATGAACGCCGCGAGCGCCGAGCCGAGCGCCAGAGTCGCGAAGGGCAGGATCTGCTGGGACTTCAGCGTCAACCCGGTGACACCGCCCTTGGCCGCGAAGGCCTCGCCGGCCGAGGCAAACACCGCCGCGTAGCCGCCGAGCTTCATCGGCACCAGCACCACCGCGACCAGCACCACGATGTAGATCATGATGTCCTTGACGAAGGCGATCAGCGCCGGCGCGCGCAGCCCGGCCGAGTAGGTGTAGAGCGCGAGGATCACGAAGGCCGCTGCCAGCGGAAGCTCCCCGGTCAGGCCCAGGGCCTTGATGACGACTTCCATGCCGATCAGCTGCAGCGCGATGTAGGGCATCGTGGCGACCACGCCGGTGAGCGCGATGGCCAGCTCCAGCGTGCGCGAGCCATAGCGCCCGTAGACGACGTCGGCCGCGGTCACGTGGCCGGCGCGCTGCGCCGCGCCCCACAGCTTGGGCATGATCATGAAGACGATGGGGTACACGAGGATCGTGTACGGCAGCGCGAAGAAGCCGTAGGCTCCGACCGCATACACCAGCGCCGGCACGGCAATCACCGTGTAGGCGGTATAGAAATCGCCGCCGACGAGGAACCAGGTGATCCAGGTGCCGAAGTTGCGGCCGCCCAGGCCCCATTCGTCCAGATGCGCGCCCTTGTTCGACTTGCCGCGCTGCCAGCGCGACGCGCCGAAGCCCAGCGCCGTGACCAGCACGAAGAAGAATGCGAAGACGCCGAATGCCGTCCAGTTGACTTGGCCGTCCATCACTGCATCCCCTTGCGCGCGCCGTGGCGATAGACGATCCAGATCAGCAGCGACGTGAGCGGCACCCACGCGAGCTGGTACCAGTAGAAGAACGGAAAGCCGAACAGGCTGGGCGATTCCTGGTTGTAGAACGGAACCCCCAATAGGCCGAGGAACGGAAGCGCGAGCAGTATCCGCATCGCTTGTCTCCTGCGAAGTTGAGCTGATGTATTCGGGACGTAGGCCGCGGCTCGATGGGACGCAGCACCCGGCGTCGGCATCTTCCGGCAGCGGCGGTGCCGCCGCATCCGTCGCACCGCGCGGCGCCACCGCGCGGGACCACCTAATGGTTATCCCGGAGTCTCGCCGCCGTGCTCACGCGCATGCTCGACCGCGTACTTGATCAGCTCGGCCTGCCCCTCCAGCTCCAGCTTGCGCTTGATGTTCTGGCGGTGGGCCTCGACCGTGCGCACGCTCAAGCCCAGCTCGCGCGCGATCTGCTTGCTGGCCAGCCCGCGGGCGAGCGCCGAGAGAATCTGGCTCTCGCGCATCGACAGCACCGGCCGCTGTTCCTGGTTGCGGAACAGCCGCTTCGACACCGCCGGGCTCAGGTAGGTGCCGCCTGCGGCCACGGCGTTGATGGCGCCGACGATCTCGCTGGCCGGCGCGTCCTTCAGCACATAGCCGCGCGCGCCGGCCTGCAGCGCGCGCTGCACGTACTCAGGGTTGTCGTACATGCTGAGCATCAGCACGCGCAGCTCGGGGTGCTCACGCAGCAGCAGCGCGGTGAGGTCGATGCCGTTCATGTCGCGCATGCCGACATCCATCAGCACGAGGTTGGGCCGCAGCAGCTCGACCTGCTGCTGCGCCTCGACGGCAGTGCCCGCCTCGCCCACGACCTCCAGCGCCGCCATGGCTGACAGCCTCGCGCGCAAGCCGTCGCGCACGAGCGGATGGTCATCGACGAGCAGCAGGCGGATCGAAAGGTCGGTCATGGCACAGCGAGTGTGCGAGCCGTTGGGCAGAAAGACAAAACGGGCCGCGAAGGCCCGTTTAGTCTATTGGCGGAGAGAGAGGGATTCGAACCCTCGATACGGGAGACCCGTATACCGGATTTCGAGTCCGGCGCATTCGACCACTCTGCCATCTCTCCGAGAATCGTGGTCGCTGCTGTGAGCGAAGCCTGCGATTGTAGCGGATCAGGCGCGCAGCACTTCCGTGCCTGCGAGGTACGGCCGCAGCGCCGCCGGCACGGCGATCGAGCCATCGGAGCGCTGGCAGTTCTCGAGCACCGCCACCAGCGTGCGGCCCACCGCGAGGCCCGAGCCGTTGAGTGTGTGCACGAGCTCGTTCTTGCCCTGCGCGTTCTTGAAGCGCGCCTGCATGCGCCGCGCCTGGAAGGCTTCGCAGTTGCTGCACGAGCTGATCTCGCGGTAGGTGTTCTGCGCCGGCAGCCAGACCTCGAGGTCGTAGGTCTTGGTCGAGCCGAAGCCGAGGTCACCGGTGGACAGCGCGACCACGCGGTACGGCAGCTCGAGCTTTCGCAGGATGGCCTCGGCGTGGCCGACCATCTCCTCCAGCGCCGCGTAGCTCTTCTCCGGGTGCACCACCTGCACCATCTCGACCTTGTCGAACTGGTGCTGGCGGATCATGCCGCGCGTGTCGCGCCCCGCGCTGCCGGCGGTGAGCTTGATCGGCAGCGCGCTCTCGGCCAGCACCTGCTCGCGCACGGTGTTGGTCAGCGAGATCTCCGAGGTCGAGATCAGGTACTGCTCGGGATGCTCCTCGTCACCACCGCGCAGCACCCAGAACATGTCCTCCCTGAATTTCGGCAGCTGGCCGGTGCCCTCCAGGATCTCGCGGTTGACGATGTAGGGCGTGTAGCACTCGGTGTAGCCGTGCTCGGTGGTCTGCACGTCGAGCATGAACTGCGCGAGCGCGCGGTGCAGGCGCGCGGCCGGCCCGCGCAGGAAGGTGAAGCGCGAGCCGCTGAGCTTTGCGCCGGTCTCGAAGTCGAGGCCCAGCGGCGCGCCGAGGTCGACGTGATCCTTGACGGGGAAGTCGAAGCTGCGCGGGTTGCCCCAGCGGCGGATTTCCACGTTGGCTGCTTCGTCCTCACCCACCGGCACGCTGTCGTGCGGCAGGTTGGGCACGCTCATCAGCATCGCGGCCATCTCGGCCTGGATCACGTCCAGCCGCTCGGCGCTGCCCTTGAGC
>VBDL01000503.1 GCA_005884255.1 Betaproteobacteria bacterium
TGACCCGCACGATGGAATGGTCCGACACCCGGACCATGGTGGAGAAGTTGGTGAAGACAATCGTTCAGCAATGGGGGGCAGGCTGAGCGGCGTGCAATGCCCGGCGTTTGGCTCGTTTGACGCCGAGGCCGCGTGCTTACGCCAGCGACGCCTCCGTCGGCAGCCCCAGCATGTGCCCGAGGATAAGCTGCTTGGCGCGCAGATAGGCCCCGTTCTCATCGTCCACCGGCACCAGCAGCGGAATGCGCTCGCTGATGTGAAGGCCGAAGTCCGTGATGCCGTCGTATTTGCGTGGGTTGTTGGTCATCAGGCGCATGCGCGATACGCCGAGGTCGCGCAGGATCTGCGCGCCGACGGCGTAGTCGCGCTGATCCACGCCGAGTCCCAGTCGAACGTTGGCTTCGACGGTGTCAAGGCCCTCATCCTGCAGCGCGTATGCGCGCAGCTTGTGCAGCAGGCCGATGCCGCGACCTTCATGGCCGCGCAGATAGACGACCACACCCTGGCCTTCGCGGCCGACGCGTTGCATCGCGTCCTCGAGCTGCGGACGGCAGTCGCAGCGCATCGATCCGAAGGCCTCACCGGTGAGGCACTCAGAATGCACGCGCACCAGCACGTCGGTATCGCCATTCGGTTCGCCCATCACCAGGGCCACATGCTCCTGGCCGCTCACCTTCTCGCGGTAGCCGTGCAGCGTGTATACGCCATGCCGCGTGGGCAGCCGGCAGGTCGAAACACGATCGACGATGCGCTCGGTGCGTCGCCGCCAGGCGATCAAATCGCGGATCGTGATCAGCGGCAGGCCATGTGCCCTCGCGAAGGGCTCGAGTTGCGGACGGCGCGCCATGCTGCCGTCGTCGTTGACGATCTCGACGAGCACACCGCCGGGCCGCAGGCCGGCGAGGCGGGTGAGGTCCACGGCCGCCTCGGTGTGCCCCGCACGCGCCAGCACGCCGCCTGGGACCGCGCGCAGCGGGAACACATGCCCCGGCCGGTTGAAATCACCGGCCTGCGCCGACGGATCGACGAGGGCACGCAGCGTTGCCGCACGCTCGGCCGCCGAGATCCCGGTGCTCGTGCCATGACGTAGGTCGACCGTCACGGTGTAGGCCGTTCGCATCGAGTCGGCGTTGCGGGCCACCATCTGCGGCAGGTGCAGCACATCGAGCCGTTCGCCCGGCAGCGCGGCGCAGATCACGCCGCTGCTCCAGCGCACCATGAACCCGATGTTCGCGGGGGTGGAGTATTCGGCGGCGAGGATGAGGTCGCCTTCGTTCTCGCGGTCCTCGTCGTCCACCACCACTACCATGGTGCCGGCGGCCAGCGCGGCCAGCGCGTCTTCGATGCGGTTCGGTGTCATGCACGCTCCTGCAGATCGGCAAGCATGGGGGTGCGGGCGTGAAGCGTCTGCCGACGATGGCGAAGTCCACGCTCCGCCAACACCAGCACGAGGCACGCGGACGCCAGCGCGGCGATCGCCATGAAGTAGTCCAGCGCCGCCATCAGCGTCGCTTCCTGTGTGGCCCATTGCGCGACATGCGCGATCGCGAGGCGCGATGCGTTCACCGGGTCGGCGCTGGTCGCGAAGTACTGGGTCAGCCGCTGCAGCGTGTCGTGCAGCGCGAGGTTGGAGGCCGACAGGCTCTCGGCGAGGCGCGCGTTGTGCACTGCGCTGCGCCACTGCATGCACAGCGTCGCCAGCGCCACGCCGATGGCCATGCCGAACTGGGCCAACATGTTCTTCACCTGGTTGGCGTGCGAGAAGGTCGTGTCGTCGCGCTGCAGCGTCTGGAAGGTCTGCATGGCCGTCGTCGACAGCACGATGATCACGAAGGCGCCATGCAGCAGCAGCGCCGGCACGATCCGTTGCATCGGATGCGCGGTTTCGCTGGTCGAGGCCATCAACACGCTGAAACCGAACAAGGCCGCGAATCCGATCAGGTAATAGCGCGTCGGGCCCGGCGACTTCGGCAGCAGCCTCGCCATCACGATCCAGCTTGCCACGCCGGCGAGTGCGCCGAGCGCCAGGTAGCGTCCGATCACCTCCAGCGGCAGGCCGAGCGCGCGCTGCAGCAGCACCGGCAGCATCACGTTGTCGGCGCCGAGCACCACATAGGCGACGCCGAACACCGCGAGCCCGACCAGGTAGCGCGGCTGCGCCAGGCTCTTGAAGCGGATCAGCGGATGCTCGCGGCGACCGTCGAGCCAGACGAACAGCCACAGCGCGGGCAGCGCCAGCGCGAGCGGAAGCACGGTCGTCAGCGGGTCGCTGAAGAAATCGAATCCCGAGCGCTGCAAGGCGTGCAGCAGCACGAAGCTGCCCGCCATCAGGACCAGCAGGCCGAGCGGGTGCGATTGCGATCGCGGGCCCGCTTCGGGCAGCTCCCTTGGGAGCACAACCGATCCGATCGCCGCGATCGCGAGCGCCGGCACGAGCAGCACGAAGAAGCCCGCTCGCCAGCCATTCGATGACCACATCACCGACGCGAGCAGCGGGCCGATGGTCGCGCCCCAGGCGATGCCCGACGCGAAGAAGCGGATACCGGTGAAGCGAGCGGGCGTGGGCGGCATGCGGTTCACGAGCACGCGGCCTGCGGTCATGAAGGAAGCGCTGCCCGCACCCATCACGGCCCGCCCGAACGCGAAGCCGGCGAGGCTGCCGCTGGATCCGCAGACGAGCGCGCCGACCGCGAACAGCGCGCAGGAGATCTGCACGAAGAGTCGCCAGCCCAGCCGCTCGACCAGCCAGCGGTGTTTCGAGATCACTGCGATCGCGACGACGGCGTACAGCGTCGCCACCAGGCTGTACTCCTCCGGGCTCGCGCCGATGTCGCCCATCACCGGCGCAGCGTTGAACGCGACCAGCCCGTTCTGCACGAAGTCGGTGAACGGCAGGCAGGCGATCAACAGGTACAGCGGCAGCCGCTTTGCCAGTGCAAGGGGCGATGGCTGGGTCATCGATGCAGTCATGACGGCAGCTTTTTGCGGAAGCCGACCGACAGCCGATTC
>VBDL01000504.1 GCA_005884255.1 Betaproteobacteria bacterium
GTCCTCGACCGTGCGCACGCCGCCGCCCACGGTGAGCGGGATGAACACCTGCGACGCCACCGCCTCGATGATCGGCAGGATCAGGTCGCGGCCGTCGCTGGTGGCGGTGATGTCGAGAAAGGTCAGCTCGTCGGCGCCCTGCTCGTTGTAGCGCGCGGCGATCTCGACCGGGTCGCCCGCATCGCGCAGCTCGACGAAGTTGACGCCCTTGACGACGCGGCCGCCGGTGACGTCGAGGCAGGGGATGATGCGTTTGGCCAGCATGAACTCAGGTTTCCAGCTCGCCGTTGAGCTCGTCGGCACGCTTTTGCGCGAGCGCGAAATCCAGGGCGCCGTTGTAGATCGCGCGGCCGCAGATCACGCCTTCGATGCCTTCGCGCTCGACCTCGCACAGCTTCTCGATATCGGCCAGGCTGCCCAGGCCGCCGGAGGCGATCACCGGGATGCTCAGCGCCTGCGCCAACTTGACCGTGGCATCGATGTTCACGCCGCTCAACATGCCGTCGCGGCCGATGTCGGTGTAGATCACCGCCTCGACGCCGTAGTCTTCGAACTTCTTCGCCAGGTCGACCACCTCGTGGCCGGTGAGCTTGCTCCAGCCGTCGGTGGCGACTTTGCCGTCCTTGGCATCCAGGCCGACGATGATGTGGCCACCGAAGGCGCTGCAGGCGTCCTTCAGGAAGCCCGGACTCTTCACCGCCGCGGTGCCGATGATGATGTAGCTGAGCCCGTCATCGAGGTAGCGCTCGATGGTGTCGAGGTCGCGGATGCCGCCGCCGAGCTGCACCGGGATCTCGTCGCCCACCTCGGCGAGGATGGCCTTCACCGCGGCCTCGTTGACCGGCTTGCCGGCAAAGGCGCCGTTCAGGTCGACCAGGTGCAGGCGCCGGGCACCGGCCTCGAGCCAGCGGCGCGCCATGGCGGCCGGGTCTTCGCCGAAGGTGGTGGAGGCATTCATGTCGCCTTGTTTCAGGCGCACGCAATGGCCGTCTTTCAGGTCAATGGCGGGGATCAGCAGCATGGCTCTTCAGAGCGCGTGTTGAGGAAAGGCTGAGGCACCGAGGAGAGAAGGAAGGATCAGGGCTTCCAGGTAAGGAAGTTGCGGTACAGGGCCAGGCCGTGCGCAGCGCTCTTCTCGGGGTGGAATTGGGTGGCAAAAATATTATCGTGGGCCACGGCGGAGGTAAAGCGGGTGCCGTACTCGGTTTCACCCGCGCTGTGGCGCGGCTCAGACGGAACAGCGTAGTAGCTGTGCACGAAATAGAAGTAGGCGCCATCGGGCACGCCGGCCCACACCGGGTGCGCCTGCGTCTGGTGCACGGCGTTCCAGCCGATCTGCGGCACCTTGTAGCGGCTGCCATCGGGCTGGGTCTGGCCTTCCAGCTGGAAGCGCCGCACGCGGCCGGGAATCAGCCCGAGGCCCGGTGTGTCCTGCTCCTCGCTGTGGTCGAGCAGCATCTGCATGCCCACGCACACGCCCATCAGCGGCTTGTTCGCGGCGGCGTGCAGCACGGCATCCTTCAGGCCGGAGTCGTGCAGCTCGCGCATGCAGTCGCGCATCGCGCCCTGGCCGGGCAGCACGATGCGCTCGGCCGCGTAGACCTCGTCGGGCTTGGAGGTCCAGATCACCTCGATGTCGCCCAGGCCCGCCGCGGCATGCTGGACCGCCTGCGACACCGAGCGCAGGTTGCCCATGCCGTAGTCGACGACGGCGACGACTCTGCTCACAGTGAGCCCTTGGTCGATGGAATGACTTCGGCCGCACGCGGGTCGACCGTGAGCGCCATGCGCAGCGCGCGCGCGAAGGCCTTGAACACCGTCTCGCACTGGTGGTGCGCGTTGTCGCCCTTGAGGTTGTCGATGTGCATCGTGACGCCGGCGTGGTTCGAGAAGCCCTGGAAAAACTCGTAGGCGAGCGCCGTGTCGAACGCACCGATCATGCCGGCGCGGAACTTCACGTCCATGTGCAGCCCGGGGCGGCCGGAGAAATCGACCACGACGCGCGAAAGCGCCTCGTCCAACGGCACATAGGCATGGCCGTAGCGCGTGAGGCCCTTCTTGTCACCCACCGCCTGCGCCACCGCCTGGCCGAGCGTGATGCCGACGTCTTCCACGGTGTGGTGGCCGTCGATGTGCAGGTCGCCCTTGGCCTCGATCTCCAGGTCGATCAGCCCATGGCGCGCGATCTGGTCGAGCATGTGGTCGAAGAAGCCGATGCCGGTGGCGAGCTTGGCCTCGCCCGTGCCGTCGAGGTTGACGCGCACGCGGATCTGCGTCTCCTTGGTGTTGCGCTGGACTTCGG
>VBDL01000495.1 GCA_005884255.1 Betaproteobacteria bacterium
CGGCCGGTGCCGTTCCAGCCGGGCCAGTGCAACCTCGGCGAGGAACTGCTGCCGGTGGCGGAGCTGCGGCGCACGCCCTTCTTCAACGAGTTCCTGCGCCACCACCAGATCGAATCGATCGCATCGCTGGTGGTTGCCGACGGCACGCACGGGGCGGCGCCGCACACCCACTTGTCACTGTTCCGCCCGCCCGGCGCGCCGGCCTTCGATGCGCAGAGCCAGCGTGCGCTGCAGGCGCTGTGGCCGTCGCTGCGCCAGGCGGTGGACACCTACTGGATCCTGCGCAAGGCGCGCGAGTACGACCGCATCGTGGAGTCCGCCGTCGACGCGCTGCCGCAACCGACCTGGCTGCTGCGCGAGGACGCGACCATCGAGTACGCGAACGCGGCCGCGCAGAGCCTGGCGTCGACCACCGATTGGGTGCGCGGCGCCGGCCACCGCCTGGCCGCGCTCGGCGATCTCGATGCCGGCGCGCTGCGCGAGGCGCTGCGCGCGGCGGCAACGCGCGGCATCGCGAGCACGCTGCCCTGTGCGCGCTCGCACGGCGGCCGCTGGTGCCATGCGCTGCTGCGCGTGGCGCCGCTCCCGCCCAGCAGCGCCTTCGTCACCGCCTGGCCGCTGGCGCGCGCGCTACTGTCGCTGGAGCTGCCGCCCGGCGACGACGATGCGCGCGCGTCGCGGCTGGAGCGCCTGGCGCGCGGCTACCGGTTGACGCCGGCCGAATGCCGCGTGCTGCAGCGCATCGTCGACGGCAAGTCGGTGAAGCTGATCGCCGGCGAGCTGCATGTGTCGCAGGCCACCGTGCGCACGCATGTGCAGGCGCTGCTGGGCAAGACGGCGAGCCGGCGGCAGGTCGATCTGGTGCGGCTGGTGCTAGGCCTGTGAGTGGGTCTACTCGCCGTTGTCACTGAACAGCGGCAGCTCGCGTTCCTCGGCGGCATACGGCGCCGCGGGCTCGCTGGCCCGCAGCCGCGTCGCTCCGCCCGCGTCGCCGCTTCCCTTCTCCAGCGTGCCCGCGCGCACGCCGAGCAAACGCAGGCGCCGCGTCAGGTCGACGCGCTTCAGGCATTCCCCCGCCACGCGGCGGATCGTGCGCGCGTCGGCCGTGGCCTGCGGCAGGGTGTGGTCGCGCGTGACGGTCTTGAAGTCGTCGAAGCGCAGCTTGATGCCGATGGTGCGGCCGGCGTAGCCCTTGCGTTGCAGGTCCTGCGCGAGCTCCTCGACGAGCTCGGTGAAGATGCGCGACAGCGCCGCGCGGTCGCGCACTGCGTGCAGGTCGCGCTCGAAGGTGGTCTCGCGGCTCATCGACACCGGCTCGCTGTGCGTGACCACCGGCCGATCGTCGATGCCGTGCGACGCGTCGTACAGCCAGGCGCCATAGCTCTTGCCGAAGCGCTCGACGAGCCACGCGCGCTCAGCAGCCGCCAGCTCACCGATCGTCTTGATGCCGAGACCTTCCAGCTTGGCGTTGGCCTTCGGCCCGATGCCGTTGACGCGGCGCGCCGGCAACGGCCAGATGCGCGAGGCGACGTCGTCGGCGGTGACCACGGTCAGCCCGTCGGGCTTGTCGAGGTCGGAGGCGATCTTCGACAGCAGCTTGTTCGGCGTGACGCCGATCGAGCAGCTGAGGCCGGTGGCGCGGCGCACGCTGTTCTTGATCTCCTGCGCCACCGCGCGCACGCCGCCCAGCGGGTCGTGGCCCAGCGTG
>VBDL01000496.1 GCA_005884255.1 Betaproteobacteria bacterium
CGCGCGGGTTTTCGTGGGCAGAGCTCATCCCGCGGATTATGGGACTCAGGCTTTCGCGACTTCGTGATCGGCCAGCAACTCCAGCGCGCGCACCAGCGCCGAGTGGTCCAGATCGGCCATGCCGTTCGCGGCGCAGGCCTGCATCAGCTGCGCGGCGTTGGCCGTTTGCGGCAGCGCGACGCCGAGCGCACGCGCGCCGCTGAGCGCCAGATTCAGGTCCTTCTGGTGCAGCCCGATGCGAAAGCCCGGCGCGAAGGTGCGCTTGATCATGCGCTCGCCATGCACTTCGAGAATGCGCGACGCCGCGAAGCCGCCCATCAGCGCCTGCGCACCTTGGCCGGGTCGGCGCCGGCCTTGCTGGCAAAGACCAGCGCCTCGCCCACCGCGGCGATGTTCAGCGCGACGATGATCTGGTTGGCGACCTTGGTCGTCTGCCCGTCGCCGTTGCCGCCGACCAGCGTGATGTTCTTGCCCATCAGCTCGAACAGCGGCTTGACGCGATCGAAGGCCTTCTGCGGGCCGCCGACCATGATGGTCAAGGACGCGGCCTTCGCGCCGACCTCGCCGCCGGACACCGGCGCATCGAGGTAGTCGCAGCTTTGCTCGTTGATCTTCTTCGCGAAGACCTTGGTGTCGATCGGCGAGATCGAGCTCATGTCGACGACGATCTTGCCGGGCGCGAGGCCCATCGCGACGCCGTCCTCGGCGAACAGCACCTGCTGCACGTCCGGCGTGTCGGGCACCATCACGAAGACGATGTCCGAGCGCTCCGCCACGCCGCGGTTGCTGGTGCACTGCGTGGCGCCGCTGTCGGCAATTTCCGCCGGCACCTTGCCGTGCGTGTGCACGAAGAGCTGGTGGCCGGCCTTGATGAGGTGCGCGCACATCGGCGCGCCCATGATGCCCAGGCCGATGAAACCGAGCTTGAGGGGAGTGGTCGTCATGAGAGTCTCCTTGAGGTCCGGTAGGGTGGGCTTCAGCGCACCAGGCAGCGGTGGGCTGAAGCCCACCCTACGAATGCAATATCAGCGGGCGTAGCGCTGGATCCAGTCCAGACCGAGCTCCGTCGTTTGCGCCGGCTTGTATTCGCAGCCTATGTGGCCGCGGTAGCCGACACGGTCGATGTGGCCGAAGAGGAAGGGCCAGTTCAGCTCGCCGGTGCCCGGCTCGTGGCGGCCGGGGTTGTCGGCAAGCTGGATGTGCCCGATGCGCGGCAAGTGCTTCTCGATCGTCGCCGCGATCTCGCCTTCCATGCGCTGCGCGTGATAGATGTCGTACTGCAGGAACGCGTTGTCGGCGCCGACCTCGTCGAGGATGGACAGCGCCTGCGCGGTGCGGTTCAGGTAGAAGCCGGGAATGTCGAAGGTGTTGATCGGCTCGATCAGCAGCTTGAGCTTGGCCTTCTTCAGCTCGGCCGCCGCATAGCGCAGGTTCTCGACGAAGGTCTTGCGCAGGCACTTGTCATCGGCGCCGAGCGGCACCTTGCCGGCGAGGCAGTTCAGCTGCGGCACGCCCAAAGCGGTGGCGTAGTTGATCGCGCTTTGCACGCCATCGCGAAACTCGTCGACGCGGTCGGGCAGGCAGGCGATGCCGCGCTCTCCGGCGTCCCAATCGCCGGCAGGCAGGTTGTGCAGCACGAGCTTCAGGTCGTGCGCGTCCAGCCGCGCCTTGATCTCGGTGGCCGGGAACGCATACGGAAAGAGGAACTCGACGGCCGAGAAGCCGGCCTTGGCGGCGGCCTCGAAGCGGTCGAGAAAAGGATGCTCGGTGAAGAGCATCGTCAGGTTGGCGGCGAACTTGGGCATGGTGTCTTTCGTGATCAATCCAGCAGCGCAAGAGCAGTGGGCACGTCGGCCGCGCTCGATGCCAGGTCCTCGAACTCGTTGATCGCGTCGATCTCGGTGCCCATCGCGATGTTGGTCACGCGCTCGAGGATCACTTCGATGACCACCGGCACCTTCAGTTCGGCCATCCACTTGTCGGCCTGCTCGATGGCCGGGCGCAGGTCTTCCTGGCGCTGCACGCGGATCGCCTTGCAGCCCAGGCCCTCGACCACCGTCACGTGATCGACGCCATAGCCACGGATGGCGCCGGCTTCCTCGGGCATGTTGATGTTGTCGAACCCCAGCTGTACGCAGTAGTCCATGCTGAAGCCGCGCTGCGCCTGGCGGATCAACCCGAGGTAGGAGTTGTTGACGACGATGTGGATGTACGGGAGCTTGAACTGCGCGCCCACCGCCAGCTCTTCCAGCATGAACTGGAAGTCGTAGTCGCCCGAGAGGGCCACGATGCGGCGCGTGGGGTCGGCGGCACGCACACCGAGCGCCGCGGGGATCGTCCAGCCCAGCGGGCCGGCCTGGCCGCAGTTGATCCAGTGGCGCGGCTTGTAGACGTGCAGGAACTGCGCCGCGGCGATCTGGCTCAGGCCGATGGTCGACACATAGCAGGTGTCCTCGCCGAACGCGCGGTTCATGCACTGGTACACGCGCTGCGGCTTC
>VBDL01000497.1 GCA_005884255.1 Betaproteobacteria bacterium
CGTCTGCGGACGCAGCGGCGGCGTGAAGCCGAACTGCGCATACAGGCTGTGCGCATCGCGCGTGGCGAGCAGGAAGCGGCGCAGCCCCTGCAGCTCGGGATGCGCGAGCACGGCCCGCAGCATCGCCTTGGCGACGCCGCGGGCGCGCTGCGCGGGGACGACGAACACGTCGGCGAGGTAGGCGAAGGTGGCGCGGTCGGTGATCACGCGTGCGAAGCCGACCTGCGCGTCGCCGATGAAGGCGCCAAAGCACAGCGAATGCTCGATCGCGCGGCGCAGCACCTCCTGTGGCACGCCTTGCGACCAGTAGGCCTCCTGAGACAGGAAACGGTGGATCAGTGCGGGGTCGAGCTCGTGCTTGTCGGTGCTGATGCGTAACTCAGGTTCTTGCATGCGCCACTCCGACGGGAACATTGGATGTGTTGACTGGCATGCGCTTGGCCAACGCCACGGTGGCCATCACGGCCAGCGCGAAGACCGCGGTCGCCGCATCGAGCGATTCGCCGAGCAGCGGCACCGCGAGCAGCATCGACAGAAACGGCTGCAGCAGCTGCACCTGGCTCACGCGCACGGTGCCACCGAGCGCCAGCGCGCGGTACCAGGCGAAGAAGCCGAGCCACATCGAGAACACCGCGACGTAGGCGAAGCCGCCCCAGGCGCTCGCGCGCACCGGCTCCGACGGCCAGGCGGCGATGGCCACCGGCACGGTGAGCGGCAGCGACATCACCAGCACCCACGAGATCACCTGCTGCGGCGCGATCTCGCCGGACAACCTCGCGCCGCTGACATAGCCGATGGCGGCGCTGAGCACCGCCAGCAGCAGCAGGCCATCGGCGAACTGCAGGCCACTGCCGCCGCGCCACGCCGCGAAGCCGACGACGAGCGCGCAGCCGAGCAGCGCGCAGGCCCAGAAGCCGGGGCTCGGCCGCTGGCGCAGCGCCCAGGCACCGACCGCCGCGGTGGCCAGCGGCAGCACGCCGGAGATCACCGACGCATGGATGGCGTCGACGCGCAGCACCGCCCAGCCGAGAAACAGCGGCCAGCCGAACACCACGCCGGCGGCGGTGAGCGCGAGCCGCGGCCACTGCGCGGCGCGCGGCCACGGCGCGCGCACCGCGGCCAGGTAGGCCGCCGCCAGCACACCGGCCACCGCGGCACGGCCGATGGCGACGAACACCGCCGGCAGCTGCGGATCGGCGGCCGAGCCGCTGGCCAACCGCGTCATCGGGATGCTCAGCGCGAAGATGAAGACACCGAGCACGCCGAGGGCGAGTCCACGCGAGGATGAGGAGGTATCCATCACCCCACTGTAGTGGCCGGGACCAGCACAGTTCCAATACACTTACCCTACGCCTTGGCTGCTGTGTATTGGTGCTCCAGCCAACACAACCCGATGAACGACCTGACCCGCGAGGCCGGCGCCTCGCTGACCGAGCAACTCGCCATGCGCTATGCCGAGCGCATCCAGCAGCGCCTGCTGCTGCCCGGCGCGCGGCTGCCGTCGGTGCGCGAATGCGCGCGCCGCCATGGCGTGAGCCCCTACACCGTGGTCGCCGCCTACGACCAGCTCTTGGCGCGCGGCCTCATCGAGGCGCGCAAGCAGCGCGGCTTCTTCGTGCGCGAGCCGCGCCACGCACCCGCGCCGCCGCGCACACCGCGCCACCTGCCGGAGCTGCCGCCACCGATCGACGCCACCGCGCTGATCCGCGGCATGTTCCTCGGCCGCGCCGCCGGCAATGCGCCGGGCCTCGGCACCTTGCCGCCGCAGTGGCTGGACCTGCCGCTGCTCAACACCGCGCTGCGCCGCGCGATGAGCACGGCCGGCGCGTCGGCCCTGCAGTATGGCGACCCGGCCGGCGATGCGCGGCTGCGAGAGGTGCTGTCGCGGCGGCTCGCCGATGTCGGTGTCGCCGCGCAGGCGCGGCAGATCGTCACCACGGTCGGCGCGACGCATGCGCTGGACATCATCTCGCGCACCTTGCTGCGCCCGGGCGACGCGGTGCTGGTCGACGAGCCCGGCTGGGCTGTCGAGTACGCGCGCCTCACACGGCAAGGTCTGCGCCTGCTGCCGGTGCCGCGTGGTGTCGATGGGCCCGATCTCGACGCGATGGAGGCGCTGGCGCGCGCACACGCGCCCAAGCTCTACGCCACGGTGTCGGTGCTGCACAACCCGACCGGCGGCTCGCTGCCGCTGGCCGCGGCACACCGCGTGCTCAAGCTGGCCGAGGCGCACGACTTCATGGTCGTCGAGGACGACACCTACGCGCACTTCGCGCCCGAGCATGCGCCGCGGCTCGCCGCGCTCGACGGGCTGCAGCGCACGATCTATGTCTCCGGCTTCTCGAAGATCCTGTCGCCGGGCTGGCGCGTGGGCTATCTCGCCGCGCCGGCGCACTGGGTCGAGCGCTTCATCGATACCAAACTGCTGTCGACGCTGACCACGCCGGCGTTGCTCGAGCACGCGGTCGCGTTGATGCTCGAGCAAGGCGCGCTGCGCCGCCATGCGGAGCGCATCGCGACACGGCTGACGGCCGCGCGTGCGCGCAGCGTGCGCCTCGCGTTGGAGACCGGCTGCCGCTTCGCCGCGCCGCCGCAGGGCCTGTTCG
>VBDL01000498.1 GCA_005884255.1 Betaproteobacteria bacterium
TCGGCTTCGCGCAGATCGGCGCCGAGAGCGAGTGGCGCACCGCCAACACCGAGTCGATCAAGTCCGCGGCGGGCGAAGCCGGTATCGACCTGAAGTTCTCCGATGCACAGCAGAAGCAGGAGAACCAGATCAAGGCGCTCCGCTCGTACATCGCGCAGAAGGTGGACGTGATCGCCTTCTCGCCGGTGGTCGAGTCCGGCTGGGAGACCGTGCTGCGCGAGGCCAAGGCCGCGAAGATCCCGGTCATCCTCACCGACCGCGCGGTCAACGTGAAGGACGAGTCGCTGTGGGTCACGTTCATGGGCTCGGACTTCCTCGAGGAAGGCCGCAAGGCCGGGCGCTGGCTCGTCGAGAAGATGAAGGACGCCAAGGGCGACGTGAACATCGTCGAGCTGCAGGGCACCGTCGGCTCGGCGCCCGCCATCGATCGCAAGAAGGGCTTCGAGGAAGTCATCAAGGCAGACCCTAAGTTCAAGATCATCCGCTCGCAGACCGGCGACTTCACCCGCGCCAAGGGCAAGGAAGTCATGGAGGCCTTCCTCAAGGCCGAGGGCAAGAAGATCAATGTGCTGTACGCGCACAACGACGACATGGCCATCGGCGCCATCCAGGCCATAGAGGAAGCGGGCTTGAAGCCGGCGAAGGACATCACGATCATCTCGGTCGATGCCGTGAAAGGCGCGTTCGAGGCGATGATCGCCGGCAAGCTGAACGTCAGCGTCGAATGCAGCCCGCTGCTCGGGCCGCAGCTGATGCAGGCGGTGAAGGACCTGAAGGCCGGCAAGACCTTGCCCAAGCGCATCGTCACGCAGGAGTCGATCTTCCCGATGGAAGTCGCCGCGAAAGAGTTCCCGAACCGAAAGTACTGAGACAACGACAGGAGACATCGACGTGAAGAAACTATCCACGCTGCTGGCCGCCGCGGCCCTCGCCGCCACCACGCTGCTGCAACCCGCGATTGCGCAAGACAAGGGCACCATCGGCATCGCGATGCCGACGAAGTCCTCCTCGCGCTGGATCTCCGACGGCGACAGCATGGTCAAGTACTTCAAGGAGAAGGGCTACAAGACCGACCTGCAATACGCCGAAGACGACATCCCGAACCAGCTGGCGCAGATCGAGAACATGATCACCAAGGGCGCGAAGGTGCTGGTGATCGCCGCCATCGATGGCACCACGCTGTCCAACGCGCTGCAGAAGGCGGCCGACAAGGGCGTCAAAGTGATCGCCTACGACCGCCTGATCCGCAACTCGAAGAACGTCGACTACTACAGCACCTTCGACAACTTCCAGGTCGGCGTGCTGC
>VBDL01000499.1 GCA_005884255.1 Betaproteobacteria bacterium
TGGCGCCGTCGCTCGTCGCCCTGTCGCGGGAAGGCGGTGCCGGTGTGGCAGTTCAGGCAGCGCGGGCTGCTCAGCACGCGGTGGATCGGCGTGAAGTCGTTCGCCGGCTGCGCAGAACATGCCAGGCTGAACACCGCGAGGATCCAGGCGCAGGCCTTCACGCGACCCCCGCCGCCTGCTTGATCGCCGCCTTCACCCGTGGGTAGGTGCCGCAGCGGCAGACGTTGGTCATCGCCTCGTCGATCTGCTGATCGGTGGGGCGCGGGTGAGCTTTCAACAAAGCGGCCGCGCTCATCAGCATGCCGGACTGGCAGTAGCCGCACTGCGGCACCTGCTGCGCGATCCATGCGCGCTGCAGCGCATGCGTGCCGTCGCGCGACAAGCCCTCGATCGTCGTCACGCTGCGGCCGGCGGCCGCGGACACCGGGTAGACGCAGCTGCGCACCGCGTCGCCGTCGAGGTGCACGGTGCAGGCGCCGCAGGCGGCGACACCGCAGCCGAACTTGGTGCCGGTGAGCTGCAGCTCCTCGCGCAGCACCCACAGCAGTGGCACGTCCGGCGGCACGTCGACGCTGCGCGGCGTGCCGTTGACCTTCAACTTGATCATCGTCGGAATTCCTCAAACGAAATGCAGGCCGTGGCGCGCCAGCGGCATCGAGCGCAGGCGCCTGCCGCTGGCGGCGAAGAGCGCATTGGCAATCGCCGGCGGCACCGTCACCGGGCTGACCTCGCCGACGCCGCCGAGCGGCCGCTCGCTGCGCATGAACTCGATCGCCATCTCCGGCGTTTCGGCCAGATAGGGCATCACATGGGTGGACAGGTTGTCCTGCCGCACGATGCCGTGATCGAAGCTGAGCTCGGCCTTGCAGTACGCCATGCCGAACACGATGCCGCCTTCGATGCCGGCGCGCGCGATGCCGGGGTCGAGCACCGGACCGCAGTCGACCACGGTGCTGATGCGCGTGAGGTGCACGGCCGCATCGCGCTGCGCCAGCTCCACGACCATGCCGATCAGCGTGCCGAAGGCGTCGGCGAAGGCGAGGCCGCGTGCCCGCCCGCGTGGCTGCGGCCGGCCCCACTGCGACAGCGCGGCGAGGCGGTCGAGCAGCGCCAGCGCGTGCGCGTCGTGCTGCAGCAAGCGGCGGCGGAAGTCGAGCGGGTCCTGCTTCGCGCGCGCGGCCAGCTCATCGACGAAGCTCTCCAGTGCGAACAGGTTCGGTCCGTAGCCGGTGGTGCGCATCACCGAGGTCGGCACGCTGATGCGCGGCAGGTGGAACTGCACGCGCCGTGCGCTGAACTTGTACGGCACGTGCATCAGGCCTTCCATCGCGCTCGGGTCGAAGCCTTGTTCATCGAGCGTCTTCTGGATCGGCGGGAACACCGGCAGCAGGATGGTCGGCGACACCACGCGCGCCTGCAGCTCGGTCGGCACGCCTTGCGCGTCGGTGCGCGCCGTGAGGCGCACGCGCGTGGCCGGGCGGAACAGGTCGCGCCGCACGTCTTCCTCGCGGTCCCAGATCACCTTCACCGGCGCGCCCACGGCCTTCGCGATCAGCGCGGCCTGCACGATGAAGTCGGGCACCAGCCGCCGGCCGAACCCGCCGCCGATGTAGGGCGTGCGGTTGACGAAGATCTGCTCCGGCGGCATTCCGAGCGCGTATTGCAGCGCGATGCGCGCCAGGTCCTGCCCTTGCGTCGGCGCCCAGATCTCGCAGCGCGTGGCGCTCACCTGCGCGACGCAGTTCATCGGCTCCATCGTCGCGTGCGCGGCGAAAGGGTTGGCGTAGCTGGCGGTGATCACGTCGCCCGCGTCGCTCGGCGTGCCTTCGGAGACGACATCGGCCCACGGGCCTTCCTCGAGGGCCTTGTCGAGCTGCGCATCGATCACGGCCGAATCGGCCTGGCGCGACGCGTCGGTGGCCTCGACGCGCAGCTTCACCTCGCGCAGCGCTCGGGCCGCCTGCCAGTATTTCTGTGCGACGACAGCCACGCCGTTGGCGATCGGCAGCACGGCGCGCATGCCGGGCATCGTCGGTGCCGTGCCGGCGTCGTAGCCCACGAGCTTCGCGCCGATCGGCGGTGCCGTGCGCACCGCGGCGACGAGCATGCCGGGCACTGCGAAGTCGATGCCGAACACCGCGCGTCCGGTTGTCTTGGCCGGCGCATCGACGCGCGGCAGCGCGCGGCCGACGAGCTTCAGCTCCTTGTCCGGCCGCAGCACCGGGCTGGTCGGCACCGGCAGCGCGGCGGCTTCGCGCGCCAGGGCGGCGAAGGCGAGGCGCCGGCCGCTCGCCGCGTGCAGCGGCACCCGCCAGCGCGCGGCGGCCGCCGTGATCAGCATCTCGCGCGCCGCGGCGCCCATCCTGCGCATGTGCGCGTAGAAGGACTGGATGCTCTCGCTGTTGCCGGTGAACATCCAGTCGTAGCGCGGATGGCGGTATTCCGGCCGCCACGGCGCGGTGAGCAGGCGCACGCGCGACCAGTCGGCGCCGAGCTCGTCGGCCAGCACCGCGGGCAAGGTCGTGCTGATGCCCTGGCCGATCTCGGCCTGCGAGACGATCAGCGCGATCTCGCCGGAGCGCTCGATGCGCACCCACGCCGTGAGCTCGACGGCATCCGGGCCAGGCTGCGGCGCTGCGGCACCAACCAGCGTGGCGGCGCCGGCCTCGTCGATGCGCAGCCCGATGAGCAGGCTCGCGCCTGCCGCGGCCGACTGCGCGAGGAATCGCCGGCGGCCTGTGTTGACGGACGGGAATTGCATGGCCTGCGATTGTGGAAAGCGCGGCGCCGCCGGCCAACTTGATTGGCTTGATGCTTTCCCTCAAGCAAATTGAACGCGTCTGCGGCAGCATCGCGCCCATGGCCATCAATGAAATCGACTTCCGCAAGATCGACCTCAACCTGCTGGTCGTCTTCCATGCGCTGCACCGCGAGGGCAGCGTGTCGCGCGCGGCACAGCGCCTGTACCTCGGCGCATCGGCCGTGAGCATGAGCCTGAGGCGGCTGCGCGAGCTGTTCGCCGACGAGCTGTTCGTGCGCGATGGCGCGCGCATGGTGCCCACCGCGCGCGCCGAGCAGCTCGCCGCGCCGATCGAAGACATCCTCGCCGCCGCGCACCGCCTCGTCTACCCGAGCGACGGCTTCGAGCCGCTGCACGCCGAGCGCGTGTTCCGCCTCGGCGCTTCGGAGGCCTGCGAGGCCGGCACGGTGGCGGCGCTGCTCGCCGAGCTGCGCAGCCTGGCGCCGAGCGCGCGGCTCGTCGTGCGGCCGCTGGACCATCTGCATGCCACCGAGCTGCTCGACGCCGGCGAGATCGAGCTCGCCGTGGGCTATGTGCGCGAGGTGCCGGCGCGCCACGCCAGCGAGCGGCTGTGCCACCACGACTTCGTCTGCGTGTTCGACCCGCGGCAGCTGCGTTGCACGCTGCCAATCGGGCTGGACGACTACCTCGCGCACGCGCATGTGCTGGTGTCGCAGCGCGGCGATCTCGAAGGCGTGGTCGATGCGCGCCTGCGGGAGCTCGGGCATGCGCGCGAGGTGCTGGCGTCGACCTCGCGGCTGTCGGTGATTCCGTCGTGGCTCAAGCGCGCGCCGCTGATCGCCACGCTGGCCGAGGATGTGGCGGTGGAGTTGGCGCTGCACCATGGCCTGGCGTGCAGCCCGCTGCCCTTCGCGCTCGACGGCTACGACGTGCAGATGGTGTGGCACCGCCGGCTGCAGGACGATGCCGCCGCCGCCTGGTTCCGCGAGCTGGTGCGCCGCGTGGCGGCCGCCGCGCCGCTGCAGCGCGCGCAGGAGGCGGTGGGCTGACGCGCTGTGCCAGACTCTCGCGCCATGCCCGCTTCCGCCTTGCCCTTCAGTCGCTGCCCCGCCAACCTGCTGCGCGGCGTGTGCGGCGTGCTCACCGACATCGACGACACGTTGACGAGCGACGGCGTGATTCCGCCCACCACGCTGCAGGCGTTGGCCGCGCTGCACGACGCCGGCTTGCCGGTGATCGCCATCACCGGCCGGCCGATGGGCTGGAGCATTCCGGTGGCGCGCGACACTGTGGCACGACGAGGACGAGGCGCTGGTCGTCGAGTACGCGCAGGATGGGGCCACGCGCGAGCGCAACGATGCCCGTCTGCGGGTGGTGGCGCAACGCATCGTCGCCGAGGTGCCCGGCGCGACGCTGGCGCGCGACAGCGCCGGCCGCGTCACCGACATCGCGATCGACCACAGCGAGTTCGCGCATCTCGATGACGCGCGTATCGCACAGGTCGTCTCTCTGATGCGTGACGAAGGCATGAACGCCACCGTCAGCTCGATCCACATCAACGGCTGGTACGGCGAGCACGACAAGCTCAGCGGCGCGCGCTGGATCGTGCAGCGGCTGCTGCATCGCGACCTCGATGCGGAGCACGAGCGCTGGGTCTACGTCGGTGACTCCACCAACGATCAGCTG
>VBDL01000500.1 GCA_005884255.1 Betaproteobacteria bacterium
AGTGGGTCAAGGAAGACATCGACGCGGGCAAGGCGCTGTGCAAGGAGCCGCTGCCGGCGTGGGTGTTCGACGGCCGCGAGGGTGTGCACACCCCGCAAGGCTCGTGGAGTGCGAGCCAGGGCAAGTACCTCGCGCGCTCGACGCTGCCGGTGTATGCGCGCCAGGCCTTCCCCGAGAGCGTGCTCGGCAGCGGCGCCGCCGATCCGCTGAAGTGCGGAAGCGAGGAGTTCAAGAACGATGAGGTCCGCGTGTGGACGCTCGACGGCGACGTGCTGATCGCATCGATCACCGCCAAGCTGCACCTGATCTCGCCGCTGGTCACCGAAGGGCTGCTGAAGGCGGTGGAGATCGCTGAACAGAAGTACAAGGGCCTCGTGATCTGGTCGCCCGACGACGTGTTCTCCGCCGGCGCCAACCTCGAGGCGCTGATGCCGGTGTTCATGAAGAGCGGCGCCAAGGGCATCGCTCCCGAAGAGAAGAAGCTGCAGGACGCGATGCTGCGCATCCGCTATGCGCAGGTGCCGGTGGTCTCGGCGATCCGCGGCATCGCGCTGGGCGGCGGCTGCGAGCTGGCCGTGCATTCGGCCAAGCGCGTCGCGGCGATGGAGGCCTACATGGGCCTGGTCGAAGTCGGCGTGGGCTTGATCCCCGGCGGCGGCGGCCTCGCCTACATCGCGCGCCGCGCCGCCGAGATGGCGGCGGCCGGCAATGCGAACGCCGACATCTTCGCCTTCGTGAAGGATGGCTTCACCAGCGCCGCGATGGCCAAGGTGGGCACCAGCGCGATCGAGTCGCGCAAGCTCGGCTTCCTGCTCGACAGCGATGTGATCGTGCCGAACAAGGACGAGCTCCTGTACATCGCGATCAACGAAGCCAGGTCGCTGTATGAGTCGGGCTATCGCCCGCCGCTGAAGAAGACCTTCCCGGTCGCCGGCCGCAATGCCAAGGCCACGATCATGGCCCAGCTCGCCAACATGCGCGACGGCGGCTTCATCAGCGCGCACGACTTCCACATCAGCACGCTGATCGCCGACGTGGTGACCGGCGGCGACGTGGACGCCGGCTCGCAGGTGAGCGAGGAATACCTGATGGCGCTGGAGCGCAAGCACTTCTGCGGGCTGCTCGAGCACCCCAAGACCCAGGAGCGAATCATGGGCATGCTGCAGACCGGCAAGCCGGTCAGGAACTGATTCGGCCGAACGGAGCACACACATGAGCAAGCAAGTTCAAGACGCCTACATCGTTGCCGCCACCCGCACGCCGATCGGCAAGTCCGGCCGCGGCTATTTCAAGAACACGCGGCCCGACGACCTGCTGGTCGCCGCCGTCAAGAGCGCGATGAAGCAGGTGCCCTCGCTCGACCCCAAGGCGATCGAAGACGCGATCATCGGCTGCTCGTTCCCGGAAGCGGAGCAGGGCATGAACATGGCGCGCATCGCGATGGCGCTGGCCTTCTCGCACCCGGTGGGCGGTGTCACGGTGAACCGCTTCTGCGCCTCGGGCGTCACCGCGATCCAGATGGCGGCCGACCGCATTCGCGTCGGCGAGGCCGATGTGCTGATCGCCGGCGGTGCCGAGTCGATGAGCCTGGTGCCGATGGGCGGCAACAAGCCGTCGTTCAACCCCGAGGTGTTCGCCAAGGACGAGAACGTCGGCATCGCCTACGGCATGGGTCTGACGGCCGAGAAGGTCGCCGAGCAGTGGAAGGTCAGCCGCGAGGCGCAGGACGCGTTCGCGCTCGAGTCGCACCTGCGCGCGCTGAAGGCGCAGGCGGCCGGCGAGTTCAGCGACGAGATCACGCCGATCGAGGTGTTCGAGCGTTTGCCCAACCTCGCGACCGGCGATACCACGGTCAAGACCCGCACCGTGACCCTCGACGAAGGCCCGCGCAAAGACACCTCGCTGGAGGGCCTGGCCAAGCTCAAGCCCGTGTTCGCCGCCAAGGGCAGCGTCACGGCCGGGAACAGCTCGCAGACCAGCGACGGCGCCGGCGCGCTGATCCTCGCCAGCGAGAAGGCCATCAAGCAGTTCGACCTGAAGCCGCTGGCGCGCTTCGTCAGCTTCGCCGCGCGCGGCGTGCCGCCCGAGATCATGGGCATCGGCCCGATCGAGGCGATCCCCGCCGCGCTGAAGTACGCGGGTCTGACGCAGGACCAGATCGACTGGATCGAGCTGAACGAGGCCTTCGCGGCACAGTCGCTGGCGGTGATCAACTCCATCGGCCTGAACCCGGCGAAGGTCAACCCGATGGGCGGCGCGATCGCGCTGGGCCACCCGCTGGGCG
>VBDL01000485.1 GCA_005884255.1 Betaproteobacteria bacterium
CCGCACGATTCCGAGCAAGATCCTGACGCTCGAGCAGCTCAATGCGCCCAAGGTGTTCGGCGAGCTGTCGCTGAAACCGCGCGGCCTGGTGCTCGTGACCGGCCCGACCGGCTCGGGCAAGAGCACCACGCTGGCCGGCATGGTCAACCACCTCAACGAGAGCGAGTACGGCCACGTGCTGACGGTGGAGGACCCGATCGAGTTCGTGCACGAGTCGAAGAAGTGCCTGATCAACCAGCGCGAGGTCGGGCCGCACACCCTGAGCTTCGCCAACGCGCTGCGCTCGGCGCTGCGCGAGGATCCGGACGCCATCCTGGTGGGTGAAATGCGCGACCTGGAAACCATCCGCCTCGCGCTCACCGCGGCCGAGACCGGCCACCTGGTGTTCGGCACGCTGCACACCAGCAGCGCCGCCAAGACCATCGACCGCGTGGTCGACGTGTTCCCCGCGGCCGAGAAGGAAATGGTGCGCTCGATGCTGTCGGAATCGCTGGTGGCGGTGATCTCTCAAACGCTGTGCAAGCTGAAGGACGGCTCCGGCCGCGTGGCCGCGCACGAGATCATGCTCGGCACCTCGGCGATCAAGAACCTGATCCGCGAGAACAAGATCGCGCAGATGTATTCGTCGATCCAGACCGGCCAGAGCCTGGGCATGCAGACGTTGGACCAGAACCTGGCCGACCTCGTGCGCCGCAACATCATTTCGCCGGCCGAGGCACGCGGCAAGGCGAAGATTCCCGAGAACTTCCCCGGGTGAAAAAGCTCCTCGCACGCATCAAGGGCGGTGCCGCGCCGGCCCCACGCGCACGGGGCGACGAGGAGCCGGGCTTCTTCAGCACGATGTTCACGGAGCGCGGTGATGAGACGCAGCTGCAGCACATCAGCTGGGCCACGCGCTGCGTCGAAGTCGGCGCCGAGCCCTTCGATCGCCAGCAGGGCGCACACCTGTTCGCTCACCTGTGGGCCGAGGATCGCCATGTCGCCGACCTGGGCGACGACGGCGTCGAGCGCCTGTGCCAGTACCTGGAGTTCGTGACCGTGCCCGCAGGGCGCGAGGTCATCGATCAGGACGAGCAGGGCGACTACATGATAATCGTGCTGGAGGGCACGCTCGCAGTGGATCGGGTGCAGCCCTGGGGTGGCCGTGCACGCTTGTCCGAGGCACGCGCCGGGGATATGCTGGGCGAGATGTCGTTGCTCGACGCCGGGGCCCGCTTTTCGGCCTGCACCACGCTGACGCCGTGCACGCTGGCGGTCATCGACGCGCAACGGCTGGACCAGCTGATGAACGCCGAGCCGCGGCTCGCGCTGGCGCTGCTGGCTTCGCTGTCGCGCCGGCTGTCGCTGCGCCTGCGCCAGGTCAGCGCACGTTTGAGCGCGTTGTTGTCGCGCTCCTGATTGGGAGAGATTTCATGGAACGAGACCAAGCCTCGAAATTCATCAACGACCTGCTGCGCCTGATGATCTCGCGCAACGGCTCGGACCTCTTCCTCACCGCCGACTTCCCGCCGGCGATCAAGGTCGATGGCAAGGTCACCAAGGTCTCGCCGCAGCCGCTGACCGGCCAGCACACGATGGCGCTGTGCCGCTCGATCATGAACGACAAGCAGGCCGCGGAGTTCGAGCGCACCAAGGAGTGCAACTTCGCGATCTCGCCGCAGGGCATCGGCCGCTTTCGCTGCAACGCCTACGTGCAGCAGGGCAACGTCGGCCTCGTGCTGCGCGTGATTCCGCAGCAGCTGCCGAGCATCGATGGGCTCGGCCTGCCGCAGATCCTCAAGGACGTAGCGATGAGCAAGCGCGGCCTGGTGATCTTCGTCGGCGCGACCGGTTCGGGCAAGAGCACGTCGATGGCGGCGATGATCGACTTCCGCAACGAGAACTCCTACGGCCACATCATCACGGTGGAAGACCCGGTGGAGTTCGTGCACCCGCACAAGAACTGCATCGTCTCGCAGCGCGAGATCGGCATCGACACCGACGGCTGGGGCTTGGCGCTGAAGAACATGATGCGCCAGGCGCCCGACGGCATCCTGATGGGGGAAATCCGCGAGCGCGAGACGATGGACCACGCGGTGGCCTTCGCCGAGACCGGCCACCTGTGCATGGCCACCTTGCACGCCAACAGCGCCAACCAGGCGCTGGACCGCATCATCAACTTCTTCCCCGAAGAGCGGCGCGCGCAGCTGCTGATGGACCTGTCGCTGAACCTGAAGGCGCTGGTGTCGCAGCGCCTGCTGCCGCGGCAGGAAGGCAAGGGCCGCATCGCCGCAGTGGAGATCATGCTCAACTCGCCGCTGATCGCCGACCTCATCTTCAAGGGCGAGGTCGTGGAGATCAAGGAGCTGATGAAGCGCTCGCGCGAGCTCGGCATGCAGACCTTCGACCAGTCGCTGTTCGACCTCTACGAAGGCAACCTCGTCACCTATGAAGACGCGCTGCGCAACGCCGACTCGCTGAACGACCTGCGGCTGCAGATCAAGCTGCACAGCCAGCGCGCGCGCAGCTCCGACCTCGCAGCCGGCACCGAACATCTCACCATCGTTTGATGAAAAGCTACGAAGCGACGCCACCGAGGAAGGTGGCCTTCCTCGGCCTCGGCGTGATGGGCCATCCGATGGCGGGCCACCTGGCACGTGCCGGGCACCAGGTCACGGTCTACAACCGCACAGCGGCCAAGGCCGAGGCCTGGGTCAAGGAGCACGGCGGCCGTTCAGCGGCGACGCCGCGACAGGCGGTAGCCGATGCAGACCTCGTGTTCGCCTGCGTCGGCAATGACGATGACCTGCGCGCGATCGCGCTGGGTGACAACGGCGCCTTCGCTGGCATGAAGCGCGACGTGGTGTTCGTCGACCACACCACCGCGTCGGCGGCGGTGGCGCGCGAGTTGTATGGCATGGCGCGCGAGCGCGGGCTGCATTTCGTCGATGCCCCGGTGTCCGGTGGCCAGGCCGGCGCGGTCAATGGCGCGCTCACCGTGATGTGCGGCGGCGATGCCGCGGCCTTCG
>VBDL01000486.1 GCA_005884255.1 Betaproteobacteria bacterium
CGGCCCGTGGCAGGTGCCCGTGGCCGACTGCGCGGTGACCTTGGCCGACTACGCCGGTTTCCGCGGCGAGGCGATGAGCATGGGTGAGCGCACGCCGCTGGCTTCGATCGATGCGCCGGCCTCGGGCCGCATGGCGGTGGCGGAGGCGATCACCAATTTGCTCGCCGCGCCGATCGACTTGCCCCGCGTGAAGCTGAGCTGCAACTGGATGGCCGCCTGCGGCGAGGCCGGCGAAGATGCCGCGCTGTACGACACCGTGAAGGCCGTGGGCATGGAGCTGTGCCCCGCACTGGGCATCAGCGTGCCGGTGGGCAAGGACAGCCTGTCGATGCGCACCAAGTGGGACGACAAGCAGGTCACCGCGCCGGTATCGCTGATCGTCTCCGCCTTCGCCACGCTCGACGATGTGCGCGGCACGCTGACGCCGCAGCTGCAGCCGGGCGACACGACCCTGATCCTCGTCGATCTCGGGCAAGGCAAGAACCGCATGGGCGGCTCGATGCTCGCGCAAGTGCTGAACCAGTTCGGCGATGCCGTGCCCGATGTCGACGACCCCGCGGCGCTGAAGTCGCTGGTCGCCGCCATCAATCGGCTGCGCAGCGAGGGCAGGCTGCTGGCGTATCACGACCGCAGCGACGGCGGCCTGTGGGCGGCGGTGTGCGAGATGGCCTTCGCCGGTCACGTCGGCGTGAGCCTGAACGTCGACATGCTGGTCACCGAAAGCGACGGCATCGCCGACAGCCGCGCCGAGTTCGGCGACTCGAAGAACTGGGCCAGCCAGGTCGGCGAGCGCCGCAACGAGCTGACGCTGAAGGCGCTGTTCAACGAAGAGCTCGGCGCGGTGATCCAGGTGAAGACCAGCGAGCGTGACGCCGTGATGGCCGTGCTGCGCGAGCATGGCTTGAGCAAGCACGCGCATGTGGTGGGCAAGCCGAACGATCGCGGCAGCGTCGAGGTGTGGCGCGACGCCAAGGCGCAGTTCGCCGCGCCGCTGGAGCAATTGCACAAGACCTGGGACGACGTGAGCTGGCGCATCGCGCAGCTGCGCGACAACCCGGCCTGCGCCGACAGCGAGCATGCGGCCGCCGGCGTGGCCGACGATCCCGGCCTGCATCTGCATCTCACGTTCGACCCGAAGGACGACGTCGCCGCGCCGTTCATCGGCAAGGCGCGGCCGAAGCTCGCGATCCTGCGCGAGCAGGGCGTCAACTCGCACGTCGAGATGAGCTACGCGATGGCCAAGGCTGGCTTCGACACCTTCGACGTGCACATGAGCGACCTGCACAGCGGCCGCGCCAAGCTCACCGACTTCCAGGGCTTCGTCGCCTGCGGTGGCTTCTCCTATGGCGACACGCTGGGCGCCGGCGAAGGCTGGGCGCGCTCGGTGATGTTCAACCCGAAGCTCGCCGAGCAGTTCGAGGCCTTCTTCGCGCGCAGCGACAGCTTCGCGCTGGGCGTGTGCAACGGCTGCCAGATGATGGCGGCGCTGTCGCCGATCATCCCCGGCGCCGATGCCTGGCCGAAGTTCACGCGCAACAAGAGCGAGCAGTTCGAGGCACGGCTGTCGCTGGTGGAAGTGCTGGAGTCACCGTCGATCTTCTTCGGCGGCATGGCCGGCAGCCGCCTGCCGATCGCGGTGGCGCACGGCGAGGGCTATGCCGACTTCTCGCAGCGCGGCGACGCGAGCAAGGTGCAGCGCGCGATGCGCTACGTCGACCACCATGGCCAGCCGACCGAGGCCTACCCGTTCAACCCGAACGGCAGCCCCGAAGGCCTCACTGCAGTGACCACGGCCGACGGCCGCTTCACCGTGCTGATGCCGCACCCCGAGCGCGTGTTCCGCAACGTGTTGATGAGCTGGACCAGTGGCGATCGCAGCGAGCTGAGCCCGTGGATGCGCATGTTCCGCAACGCGCGCAAGTGGGTCGGTTGATCGTAGGGTGGGCTTCAGCCCACCAGCTCGGACGGTGGGCTGAAGCCCACCCTACATGAGTCCGGCCAGCAGTTCGTAGGAGCGCAAGCGCGCCGCGTGATCGTGCACGGCCGTGGCCACGATCAACTCGTCGGCCTGCGTACGCTCGATGATCGCGCGCAGCTCCGCGGTCACGGTGTCGGGCGCGCCGATCGCGGACACCGACAGCGCGCGGTCGACGTTGGCGCGCTCG
>VBDL01000487.1 GCA_005884255.1 Betaproteobacteria bacterium
CAGCGCGCGCATCGTCACCGGGTCGGTGCCGGGTGCGCGGCCAAGGCCGAGGTCGATGCGGTCTGGGTAGAGCGTGGCCAAGGTGCCGAACTGCTCGGCGATCACCAGTGGCGCATGGTTGGGCAGCATCACGCCGCCGAGCCGACGCGCAGCGTCGTCGTTGCCGCCGCGACATAGCCGATCAACACGGCGGTGGCGGAGCTCGCCACGCCATCCATGTTGTGATGCTCGGCCAGCCAG
>VBDL01000479.1 GCA_005884255.1 Betaproteobacteria bacterium
ATGGGCGACGAGACCACCACCACCCAGAACCTTGACGTCGTGCGCGTCGACGAGGTCCGCCAGCTGCTGCTGGTCCGGGGCGCGGTGCCGGGCGCAAAGAACGGCCATGTGGTCGTGCGCCCCGCAGTGAAGGTCAAAGTCAAGAAAGGGGCCCAGTGATGCAGCTCGAGCTCCTCAATGAACAAGGGCAGGCCACCTCGAAGGTGGATGCGCCCGACACGGTGTTCGCGCGCGACTACAACGAAGCGCTGGTGCACCAGATCGTCGTCGCCTTCCAGGCCAATGCTCGCCAAGGCACGCGTGCCCAGCTCGACCGCGCCATGGTCAAGCACAGCACGAAGAAGCCGTGGCGCCAGAAGGGCACCGGCCGCGCTCGTGCCGGTATGACGTCGTCGCCGCTGTGGCGCGGGGGCGGTCGCATCTTCCCGAACAGCCCGGACGAGAACTTCACGCAGAAGGTCAACAAGAAGATGTATCGCGCCGGCATGGCCGCGATCTTCTCGCAGCTCGCGCGCGACGGCCGCCTGGCGGTGGTCGACTCGCTCAGCGTCGAGGCGCCCAAGACCAAGCTGCTGGCCCAGAAGTTCAAGGCCATGGGCCTGGACTCGGTGATGGTCATCGCCGACCAGGTCGACGACAACCTGCTGCTGGCCTCGCGCAACCTGGCCAACGTGCTGGTCGTCGAGCCGCGTTATGCCGATCCGCTGTCACTGGTCTTCTACAAGAAGGTGCTGGTGACCAAGGGTGCGATCGAGCAGCTCAAGGAGATGTTCGCATGACTTCCTCGAAAGTTCTCGCCCCGAAGTCATTCGATGAGGGCCGTCTGGCCCAGGTGCTGGTGGCGCCGATCGTGTCCGAGAAGGCCACGAGCGCTGCCGAGAAGCACAACCAGGTGCTGTTCAAGGTCCTGCGCGACGCCACCAAGCCGGAAATCAAGGCGGCCGTTGAACTGATGTTCAAGGTCGAGGTGGAATCGGTGCAGACCGTGAACCAAAAGGGCAAGGTCAAGCGCTTCGGCCGTTCGATCGGCCGCCGCGACCACGTCAAGAAGGCGTATGTGTCGCTGAAGGCGGGCCAGGAGCTCAACTTCTCCGGGGAGGCTGCTTAAATGGCCGTCGTCAAAGTCAAACCAACCTCGCCCGGCCGCCGTGCCGTGGTCAAGGTGGTGCACAAGCATCTGCACAAGGGCGCGCCCGAAGCATCGCTGCTCGAGCCGCAGAAGCAGAATTCCGGCCGCAACAACAACGGCCACATCACGATTCGCCACAAGGGCGGTGGTCACAAGCACCACTACCGCGTGGTCGACTTCGTGCGCAACAAGGACGGCATCCCGGCGAAGGTCGAGCGCATCGAGTACGACCCGAACCGCACGGCGCACATCGCGCTGGTGTGCTATGCCGACGGCGAGCGCCGCTACATCATCGCCCCGCGCGGCCTGGAGGTTGGCTCGACCATCCTCTCCGGCTCCGAGGCGCCGATCAAGGCGGGCAACACGCTGCCGATCCGCAACATCCCGGTGGGCTCGACCATCCACTGCATCGAGATGATGCCTGGCAAGGGCGCGCAGATCGCGCGCTCGGCCGGTACCTCGGTGGTGCTGATGGCCCGCGAAGGCACCTACGCGCAGCTGCGGTTGCGCTCGGGTGAAGTGCGCAAGATCCACATCGAGTGCCGCGCGACGATCGGCGAGGTCAGCAACGAAGAGCACAGCCTGCGCCAGTACGGCAAGGCCGGTGCGATCCGTTGGCAAGGCATCCGCCCGACGGTTCGCGGTGTCGCGATGAACCCGGTCGACCACCCGCACGGCGGCGGCGAAGGCCGCACCGGCGAGGGCCAGGTGCCGGTGTCGCCGTGGAACACGATGACCAAGGGCTACCGTACGCGCAACAACAAGCGCACGCAGACGTTCATCGTCTCGCGTCGCAAGAAGTAAGGAAGGGGCAGCACCATGACCCGTTCTCTGAAAAAGGGCCCGTTCGTCGACCATCACCTGATGGCGAAGGTCGAGAAAGCGACGGCCATCAAGGACAAGAAGCCGATCAAGACCTGGTCGCGCCGCTCGACGATCCTGCCCGAGTTCATCGGCCTGACGATCGCCGTGCACAACGGCAAGCAGCACGTTCCGGTGTATGTGTCGGACCAGATGGTCGGCCACAAGCTCGGTGAGTTCGCGCTGACGCGCACCTTCAAAGGCCATCCGGCCGACAAGAAGGCTGCGAAGAAGTAAGGATGACGACGATGGAAACCCAAGCAATCGTTCGCGGTGTGCGCCTGTCGGCCGACAAGGGCCGGCTGGTTGCCGACATGATCCGCGGCAAGAAGGTGGACAAGGCGCTCGACATCCTGGCGTTCACGCCGAAGAAGGCTGCCGGCATCATCAAGAAGGCGCTCGAGTCGGCCATCGCCAATGCCGAGCACAACGACGGTGCCGACATCGACGAGCTGAAGGTCAAGACGATCTACGTCGAGCAGGCCGCCACGCTGAAGCGCTTCTCCGCGCGCGCCAAGGGCCGCGGCAACCGCATCAGCAAGCCCACCTGCCACATCTTCGTCAGCGTCGGCAACTAAAGGAAGACCATGGGACAAAAGATCCATCCGACCGGCTTCCGACTGCCCGTCACTCGCAACTGGGCGTCGCGCTGGTATGCGTCGAACCAGAACTTCGCCATCATGCTGGCCGAAGACCTGAAGGTACGCGAGT
>VBDL01000480.1 GCA_005884255.1 Betaproteobacteria bacterium
GTGGCCGCGGCGGGCGGCCTGAAGCTTCGGGTACTCGCTCTCGCTCACCGGTCACGCGACCAGGGGACTGTCATGATGTACCGCCGCCTTGCCGCCGTTGCCGCGTTCGTGCTGCCGAGCGCTGCCTTCTGCTTCGACTCCAACCTGCTGCTCACCGGCTCCGGCCTCACGGCCCAGCGCCGGCCGGCCGATGGCTTTGCGCGCGCCTCGTGGGCCGGCGACGGCACCACCTGGCGCATGGGCGGCAGCGACGTGAGCCTGCGCGTGGCGGCCGGGCCTTCGCCAGCGCTGCGCAGCTTGACGTCCGGCGATGTGCAGCCGGTATTTCCGATGCTCACGATGCCGCTGGGCGGCCGCCACGGCGCGCAACTGGCCTTGATTCCGCGCTCAGGCCGCACGTCCGGCGCGATGCTGGCCGTGCAGATCCCCGTGTTCTGAGCTCAGGAACATTCGCGTGATGTGAGCGGCGCCACGCGCACCGGCACGCGACGGCGGCCGAAGTGCTGCGCGCGCGCGCCGAAGCGGCCGGCGATGTGCGTGCCGCAATGCGGGCAGGCGCCCTGCGCATCGAGCTCGTAGCTCAGCACCTCGTACCAGTCGCGCTCGATCAACGCGGCGTCGCAGCCGGGGCACAGCGTGGTGCCGCCGTCGACGTCGTGCACGTTGCCCGTGTACACGTAGTGCAGCCCATGGGCGCGCGCGATCTCGCGGGCGCGCGTCAGCGTGGCGGCCGGCGTGTGCGGCACGTCGAGCATCTTGTAGTCGGGGTGGAAGGCGGTGAAGTGCAGCGGCACGTCGAGGCCGAGGTGATCGGCGATCCAGCGCGACTCGGCCTCGATCTCCTCGCTGCTGTCGTTGTGGCCGGGGATCAGCAAGGTGGTGATCTCGAACCAGCAGTCGGTCTCGTGCTTCAGGTACTGCAAGGTGTCGAGCACCGGTGCCAGGTGCGCGCCGGTCTGCTGGAAGTAGAAGGCTTCGGTGAAGCCCTTGAGGTCGACGTTGGCGGCGTCCATCTTCGCGTAGAACTCGCGCCGCGGCTCGGCGTGGATGTAGCCCGCGGTCACCGCCACGGCCTGCAGGCCCAGCGCGTGGCAGGCGTCGGCGGTGTCCATCGCGTACTCGGCGAAGATCACCGGGTCGTTGTAGGTGAAGGCCACGCTCTTCGCACCTTGCGCACGCGCGACCTCGGCGATGCGCTCGGGCGACGCCGCATCCATCAGGCGGTCCATCTCGCGGCTCTTGGAGATGTCCCAGTTCTGGCAGAACTTGCAGGCCAGGTTGCAGCCGGCGGTGCCGAAGGAGAACACGCTGGAGCCCGGATAGAACTGGTTCAGCGGCTTCTTCTCGACCGGGTCGATGCAGAAGCCGGAGCTGCGGCCGTAGGTCGTGAGCACCATCGCGTCGCCCTCGCGCTGGCGCACGAAGCACATGCCGCGCTGGCCGTCGTGCAGCTTGCAGTCGCGCGGGCACAGGTCGCACTGGATGCGGCCGTCGTCGAGCTTGTGCCACCAGCGGCCCGGATAGGTCATCGTCATGCCTTCTGTTCCTCGAACTTGCGCACCGTGAAGCGCATCAGCCGAACCTCGGGGGCCCAGAAGTCGCGCGCCAATCCCGCCTTGTGCTTGAGCGCCTGCAGGAACTCGCGCGGCGTGGGCAACTGCTGCCACACCTGCGGCAGCAGCGTGCCGCGGTGGTCGCCCCAGTCGAGCACCACGCCGTCGACGCCGGGGCGCAGCGCGCGCAATGCATCGGCCTCGCGGCGCGCACGCAGCGGGCGCAGGGCGCCGAGCACCGAGACTTCGATCGTCAGGCCGGCCCAGTCGTCGCAAGTGAGCCGCGCGAAGCGGGCGTCGTCGAAGGCGGCGGACTCGGCATTGGCGCACACATCCTCCAGCAGCGAGCGCTCGGGGTCGATGCGGCCCTTGCAGCCGCGCAATTCGCCGGCCGCATCGTGCAGCGTGACGAAACAGGCGCCGGGGCGCGCGAGCGCGGCATGCGTCGGCTCCGGTACCTCCGGGCACTGCAGCACGCGGGCGATGGCGTTGCGCGCGGCGGCGAGCAAGGCCTCGCCGAGCGCGGCGGTGTCGGTGCTCGGCGTGTCGAAGGCCAGCGCCGCATAGCCGACCACCCGCGCCGGGTCGCCGGCGGTGTCGCCGGAGTTGCGCACATCGAGCAGCTGCGCCACCAGGCCATGGTGCTGCGCGGCGAGCAGCGCGCCATTGAGCGCCAGCGCGCCGCAGGCATCGTGCGTGCCGAGCGTGGTGTCGAAGCGCAGCATGCGCTGCACGGTCTGGCCGTCACGCAGCTGCGCCTGCGCGTAGGGCAGGTAGTGCGACAGGTCGGAGCTGATGACGATGAGCGTCTCGTCGCCGCCCCACACGCGCTCGAGCACCGCGGCCACTTCGTCGGGCGACGCGTCGCCCACGGCCAGCGGCAGCAGCGCGAAATCGGCGAGCACGCTCTGCAGGAACGGCAGTTGCACTTCCAGCGAATGCTCCGGCGCATGCGCGAAGTCGTCGCGCACCACCTGCGGCAGATCGCGCAAGTCGGCCAGCGCCGCGCGGTCGATCGGGATGCGGCCGAGCGGCGTCTGGAACGCGGCGACCGTCGGCGCGGCCAGCCCGCGCACCGGCACGCGGTGCACCGGCCCGAGCAGCACGACACGCGTGATGCGCTCGCGCCAGCGCGCCAGCAGCGCATAGGCCTGCGCGGCGATCTCGCCGGAGTAGACGTAGCCGGCATGCGGCACGATCAGCAG
>VBDL01000481.1 GCA_005884255.1 Betaproteobacteria bacterium
GGCGCTGATGGCGCCGGTGATCCTGATCGGCGGCATGACGATGGGCTGGTTCACGCCCACCGAGGCCGCAGTCGCCGCGGTGATCTGGGCGCTCTTCCTCGGCCTCGTGCGCTACCGGTCGATGAGGTTCAAGACCTTGGCCAAGGCCACCTTCGACACCATCGAGACCACCGCGTCGGTGCTCTTCATCGTCACCGCCGCATCGATCTTCGCGTGGCTGCTCACCACCACGCAGGCGGCGCAGGCACTGGCCGACTGGATCCTCTCGGTCACGCACAACAAGTGGGTGTTCCTGCTGCTGGCGAACCTCCTGATCCTCTTCGTCGGCTGCTTCATCGACACCATCGCGGCGATCACCATCCTCGTGCCGATCCTGCTGCCGATCGTGCTGAAGCTCGGCATCGATCCGATCCACTTCGGGCTGATCATGACGCTGAACCTGATGATCGGCCTGCTGCATCCGCCGCTCGGGATGGTGCTCTTTGTGCTGGCACGCATCTCGCGGCTGTCGGTCGAGCGCACGACGATGGCCATCCTGCCTTGGCTGGTGCCGCTGCTGCTCGCGCTCGTCGCCATCACCTACATCCCGCAGGTCACGATGTGGCTGCCGCAGACCATGGGGCTGCTGAAGTGAGCGCACCTCGCATCACCGCGGTCGAGCTCTACCAGGTCGACCTGCCGCCACCGGTGCCGCGCAGCGACGCGATCCAGTCCTTCGTGACGCAAGAGACGCCGCTGGTGCGCGTGCGCTGCAGCGACGGTTCCGAAGGCGTGGGCTACAGCTACACCATCGGCACCGGCGGCTCGTCGGTGATGGCGCTGTTGCGCGACCATCTCGCGCCGCGGCTGATCGGCCGCGACCCGTCGCAGGTGGAAGCCATCTGGCGCGACCTGCTGTTCGCCACGCACGCCACCAGCGTCGGCGCGATCACCAGCCTCGCGCTGGCCGCGATCGACACCGCGCTGTGGGACTGGCGCTGCCGGCGCGACGATCAACCGCTGTGGCGTGCCGCCGGCGGCGCACAGGAGCGCGTGCCGCTGTACACCACCGAGGGCGGCTGGCTGCACCTGAGCCCCGAAGAGCTCGTGCGCGAGGCGGTGGCGGCGCACGAGGCCGGCTTTCTCGGCGCGAAGATCAAGGTCGGCAAGCCGCGCCTGGCCGACGACATCTCGCGGTTGCGCGCGGTGCGCGAGGCCGTGGGGCCGCGCTTCGAGCTGATGGTCGATGCGAACCAGTGCTTCTCGGTGGGCGAGGCCGTGCGCCGCGCCGCCGCGTATGGCGAGCTCGACCTCGCCTGGTTCGAGGAGCCGCTGCCCGCCGAAGACATCGCCGGGCATGCGCGCCTTGCGGCCGCCAGCCGCGTGCCGGTCGCGGTCGGCGAATCGCTGTACTCGCCCGGCCAGTTCGCCGCCTATGTGCAGCAAGGCGCCTGCGCCATCGTGCAGGCCGACGTGGCGCGCATCGGCGGCATCACGCCGTGGCTGAAGGTCGCGCACATGGCCGACGCCTTCAGCCTGCCCATCTGCCCGCACTTCCTGATGGAACTTCACGTCTCGCTGTGCGCCGCGGTGCCGAACGCCGCGTGGGTCGAATACATCCCGCAGCTCGATGCCATCGCCGACAGCCGTTTGCGCATCGACGAGGGCCATGCACTGCCGCCCGACACGCCGGGGCTCGGCATCGCCTGGCGCTGGGCCGAGATCGAGAAGCGCAGCGTCGCCCGCCACACCGTTCATTGACTCGAAAGACACCCGCCATGACATCCAGGCTCGAAGGCAAGACCGCCTTCCTCACCGCCGCCGGCCAGGGCATCGGCCGCGCCACCGCGCTCGCGTTCGCGCGCGAAGGCGCGCGCGTGATCGCCACCGACATCGACGAGGCCCTGCTCGAGAAGCTGGCCGCCGACGCGCGCGGCATCGAGGTTCGCAAGCTCGACGTGCGCGATGCCGAGGCCATCAGCGCCACCGCGCAGGCCGTGGGCGCGGTGGACGTGCTCTTCAACGGCGCCGGCTTCGTGCACCACGGCACGCTGCTCGACTGCGACGACGTGGCCTTCGACTTCTCGGTCGACCTCAACGTGCGGGCGATGTACCGCATGATGCGCGCCTTCGTGCCCGGCATGCTGCAACGCGGCCGCGGCTCGATCATCAACATGGCCTCGGTCGCCGGCAGCCTCAAGGGCGCGCCCAACCGCTTCGTTTACGGCACCACCAAGGCCGCGGTGATCGGCATGACCAAATCGGTGGCCGCCGACTTCGTGGGCCGCGGCATCCGCTGCAACGCGATCTGCCCCGGCACGGTGGAGTCGCCCTCGCTGCGCGGGCGCATCGCCACGCAGGCCGCATCCGGCACGCAGACGCTCGAGCAGGTCGAGGCCGCCTTCGTCGCGCGCCAGCCGATGGGCCGCATCGGCCGCGCCGACGAGATCGCCGCGCTCGCCGTGTACCTCGCCTCCGACGAATCCGCCTTCACCACCGGCACCGCGCAAGTCATCGACGGCGGCTGGTCCAACTGATTTCTCCTCACCACCCAACACCATGAAGATCACCCGCTTCGGCCCCAAGGGGCAAGAGAAACCCGCCCTGCTCGATGCCCGCGGCCAATGGCGCGACCTGTCCGGCGTGCTCGCCGACATCACACCGCAGACGCTCACGCCGCAAGGCCAGGCCGCGCTGCGCAAGATCGACACGTCGACGCTGCCGGTGATCGCCAACCCCGGGCGTGTCGGTCTGCCGTGGACCGGCTGCGGCAAGTTCATCTGCGTGGGCCTGAACTACGCAGACCATGCCGCCGAGTCCGGCCTGCCGGTGCCGCCGGAGCCGGTGCTCTTCACCAAGCACACCTGCACGATGGTCGGCGCCAACGATGCGGTGGTGCTGCCGCAGGGCTCTGTGAAGAGCGACTGGGAAGTGGAGCTCGGCGTGGTGATCGGCGCGCAGGCGCGCTACGTCTCCGAGGCCGATGCGCTGAAGCATGTGGCCGGCTATTGCGTGGTGAACGACGTGTCCGAGCGCGAATACCAGCTCGAGCGCGGCGGCACCTGGGACAAGGGCAAGGGCTGCGACACCCTCAGGCGCTGCCGATGTGGCTCGAAGTGAACGGCAAGCGCTACCAGAACGGCAGCACGCGCACGATGGTGTTCGGCGTGGCGCAGCTGGTGAGCTACATCAGCCGCTTCATGACGCTGTACCCCGGCGACCTCATCACCACCGGCACGCCGCCGGGCGTGGGCATGGGCATCAAGCCGAACCCGGTGTATCTGAAGCCGGGCGATGTGATGCGTCTCGGCATCGAGGGGCTTGGGGAACAGCAGCAAACCGTGCATGCCTGGAACCCCGCACTCATCGACGGTTGAAGTTTGTAGGGTGGGCTTCGGCCCACCATCCACGCGTGGGCTAAAGCCCACCCTACGATGAACACAGAACCCTTCATTCGCATTCATCCCGCAGACGATGTGATCATCGCGCGCCGGCAATTGGTCGGCGGCACCGTGCTGCCGAGCGTCGGCATCACCGTGGCCGGCCTGATCCCGCCCGGCCACAAGGTGGCGGTGCGCGACATCGCCGCCGGCCAGCCGGTGCGCCGCTACAACCAGGTGATCGGCGTCGCCACGCAAGCCATTGCGGCGGGCCAGCACGTGCACACGCACAACCTCGCGTTCAGCGACTTCGCGCGCGCCGCCGAGGCCAGCGCGGATGTGCGCCCCACTGTCTACGTGCCCGAGCCTGCCACCTTCGACGGCATCGTCCGCGAAGACGGCCGCGTCGCCACGCGCAACTACATCGGCGTGCTGACCTCGGTGAACTGCTCGGCCACCGTCGCTCGCGCGATCGCCGACCACTTCCGCCGCGATATCCGGCCCGATGCGTTGGCACCGTTCCCCAACGTCGACGGCGTGGTCGCGCTCACGCACGGCAGCGGCTGCGCCACCGACAGCGCCGGCGAGCCGCTGCGCGTGCTGCGCCGCACGCTCGGCGGCTATGCGCGGCATGCCAACTTCGCGGCGGTGCTGGTGGTCGGCCTCGGCTGCGAGACCAACCAGATCCGCGGGATGATGGAGCAGGAAGGCCTCGAAGACAGCGAGCGCCTGATCGCCTTCAGCATCCAGGACACCGGCGGCACCGCGCGCGCGGTGGCCGCGGGCATCGACGCGATCAAGCGCCTGCTGCCCGACGCCAACCGCGTGAAGCGCCAGCCGGTGCCGGCCAGCCACCTCACGGTGGGCCTGCAATGCGGCGGCTCCGACGGCTACTCGGGCTTGAGCGCGAACCCGGCGCTCGGCGCCGCGGTGGATCGGCTGGTCGCGCACGGCGGCACCGCGATCCTCTCGGAGACGCCGGAGATCTACGGCGGCGAGCACCTGCTGCTGCGCCGCGCCGTCTCCCAATCGGTGGCGGACAAGCTGCGCGCACGCATCGCCTGGTGGGAGGACTACACCGCACGCAACGGCATGCGCATGGACAACAACCCGTCGGCCGGCAACAAGGCGGGCGGGCTCACGACCATCCTCGAGAAGTCGCTCGGCGCCATCGCGAAGAGCGGCACCACGGCGCTGGTCGACGTGGTCGAGTACGCGCAGTCGGTGAGCGCGCACGGCCTGGTCTACATGGACACGCCGGGCTACGACCCGGTGTCGGCCACGGGCCAGGTGGCCGGCGGCGCGAACATGATCTGCTTCACCACCGGCCGCGGCTCGGCCTATGGCTGCGCACCGTCGCCGTCGTTGAAGTTCTCTACCAACACCGCGCTGTGGCAGCGCCAGCAGGACGACATCGACCTCGACTGCGGCGTCGTCGTCGATGGCTTCGCCAGCATCG
>VBDL01000482.1 GCA_005884255.1 Betaproteobacteria bacterium
TCCTGCAGAGCCTGATGGTCGCGGCAAGGGCGCGAGGCCTCGACACCTGCCCCCAGGTCGCGTTCACGAAGTTCCACCGTGTCATTGCCGCGCAGCTCGGCATCCCGGATCACGAGCTGCTCGTGTGCGGGATGAGCCTCGGATATGCCGACCCGAGCCGGATCGAGAACTCTCTGGTGACCGAACGCGAGCCGGTCCACCGCTTCACGACCTATCACGACAACAAGACGGAGACACCCGAATGAGCGCACAGGCCTATGGGCAAGGATTGGATCGAACGCCCGCCAACCACGTTCCCCTCAGTCCGCTGCGCTTTCTCGACCGAAGCGCAGCCGTCTATCCGGATCGCGTTGCGTTGATCCACGGTGGGCTGCGCCAGACATGGGCGCAGACGCGCGAGCGCTGCTATCGCCTGGCTTCGGCCCTGGTCGGCCGCGGCGTCCGCCGCGGTGACACGGTGTCGATCATCGCGCCCAACACGCCGGCAATGCTCGAGGCTCATTTCGGAGTCCCGCTGGCCGGCGCCGTGCTCAACGCGATCAATTGCCGTCTGGACGCGGACGGCATCGCGTTCATCCTGAAGCACGGAGAGTGCAAGCTGCTGCTCGTGGACCGCGAGTTCGCGCCTCTGGTCGCCAAGGCCATCTCCGGACTGGAGGTGCCCCCGGTCCTGGTCGACATCGACGATCCGGAATCCCCGCCGGGACGCGCCATCGGCGTCACCGACTACGAGTCGCTGCTCGCGGAAGGCGATCCTTCGTTCGAGGGCGTCATGCCCCTCGACGAGTGGGAGGCGATCGCGTTGAACTACACGTCGGGGACCACCGGTGACCCGAAGGGTGTCGTGCCCAGCCATCGCGGCACCTACCTGATGAGCCTGCTGCAGCTGACCGACTGGGCTGTGCCGCGTGCCCCGGTCTATCTGTGGACGCTGCCGATGTTCCATGCGAACGGCTGGTGCTTCACGTGGGCGATCACGGCGGCCGCAGGCACGCACGTCTGTTTGCGCAAGGTCACTGCGCGCGGCATCTTCGACGCGATTGCCGAGCATGGCGCAGACCACTTCTGCGCGGCGCCGACCGTGATGGCCATGCTGGCCAATGCGCCGCAGGAGGAGCGCAAGACCCTGCCGCGCCCGGTGCGCGTCCTGACCGCCGGGTCGCCTCCGCCAGCGGCTGTGCTCGAGGCGATCGCGGCGATGGGCTTCGACGTGGACCACGTCTACGGCATCACGGAGGCGTCGGGTACGCCGGTGAGTTGTGCGTGGCAGCCCGCGTGGGACGCGCTGCCCGCGGGCAAACGTGCCGGACTTCAGGCCCGGCAGGGCGTTAGGGCGGCAACGCTTGAAGGGTTGATGGTTGCCGATCCTGAGTCGATGCGGCCGGTACCGCACGATGGGGAAACACCCGGCGAGCTTCTGCTTCGCGGCAATACGGTGATGAAGGGGTACCTGAAGAACCCGGAGTCCACGCGCCGGGCGTTCGCAGGGGGCTGGTTCCACACTGGCGATGTTGCCGTCGTCCATCCGGACGGCTACGTCCAGATCACTGACCGGTCGAAAGACGTCATCATCTCGGGCGGCGAGAACATTTCCTCGGTGGAGGTCGAGGACGTGCTTCACCGCCACCCGCAGGTGCTGCATGCAGCCGTGGTCGCACAGCCCGACGACAAGTGGGGCGAGGTTCCCTGTGCGTTCATCGAATTGAAGCCAGGCGTGCCAGCACCGACGGAGGCAGAGATCATCGCGTTCTGCCGTGAGCGCCTCGCGCACTTCAAGACGCCGCGACGTGTGTTGTTCATGAAAGCAATGCCGAAGACGGGTACCGGCAAGATCCAAAAGTTCAAGCTTCGAGAGGCGGCCGGAAGCCGCGAGGCGATCACGCGGCTGGCGCAAGCTCCTGCGCATGAGTGAGGCGGCGTGCCCGCGACACGAGGTTGCTGCTGGAGAGCGGTTTTCCCGCGAACACACTTTCCGTGTCGAGGAAGTAATCGGGTTTGCGCTCGCCGCCGGAGACGACAACCCGCTTCACCATGATGCCGAGTTCGCCTCCAACACGCGCTTCGGCCGGTTGATCGTCAGCGGCACCCACACGACTGCGTTGCTGCTCGGACTCACCGCATCGCACTTCGCGAAGCAGGGTGCGGTGATCGGTGTTGGCTTCTCCGTGTCCTTCGAGCGGCCGGTATATGGAGATGAGCGCGTGACCCTGGAGTGGACAGTCGACACTGTGCGCCCTTGTTCGAAGGGGAGCGGCCAACGGGTAGATCTGAAGGGCGGTCTGCGCAACGCGCGCGACGAGGTCTGCGTCTCGGCGACCGGCACGGTGCTGATTGGACTCGATCTATCCGTTGGCGCTGCGGGTTCGATGAACCATGACAGCGGCGAGCGATAGATGACCAGCTGTCGAACCCTGCGCATGCGTACGTACATACCCGGGAATGTCCTCTGACCGACATTCAGCACTTTGGGCGGTGCCTAGCATGGACCCTATCCGCAATGTTCTCCGGGAGACATTAAGCATGCCGCAGTCAGACGGCCCACGTGAGCTGGAAGTCGGGTGACTGGCATCTCTACTCAAACATAGTGGGCGCGCCACTCAGGGCGCTATCGCTCGGATGATCGTCGGCCGATTCGGCAAAGGCCAATGCCTTTCGGCTTTGATGCCTTGAAAGCACCGGCGTGTCGATGCGGCACCTCGCCTGTAATGATCAGCCGGCTGCGACCGCTGCCTGTGCGGCAAGCCAGAATGCCTCGGCGGCCTTGCCCAGAGCGGCACGGCCACGACGAGCCGGCCACCTTCGATGTCGTCGCCGACCAGTAGCTGCGGCAGCCAAGCCAAGCCGCGGCCGTCGAGCGCCATCGTGCGCAGCACCGAAGCCAAATGAGCCGTCAGGACGTTCGGCGCGTGCAGACGGTCCAGCGCCGGTCCCTTCAGCTCGCGCAGGATGCGGCCCAATCCCGACTCGGAGCTGTAGCTCAGCAGATGGACCGCGGCCGACTTGCCGTCGGGTGGCAGCCGATGGACCGGGCAACCAGACTTGTCGGGTGCCGAGACCGGAATCAGCCGATCCGTGCCGACGACCAAGCTCGGGCACCCGGCTTCGTCCAACGGTCCGCGCACGCGCGCGTGGCCGTGGGCGAGCATGAACTGCGCCTGGCTTTGAAGCACGAGCGCTTCGCACTTCTGCTGCACGTCGGAGACAAGCTGGATGGGACCGACGGCCGTCTGCATTTCCAGCGCACGCAGCCAGCGTGGCATGAAGGTGAACGACAGCGCGTGCGTCGAGGCGAAGCGCAGCGTCGTCGAGCTGGCCTCGGCAATGGCGCGGGCTTCACCCGGGATGCGAGCGACTTCGGCCTGCAGATCCTGCGCGACCTGTCGGAACCATTGGCCCACTTCGGTCAGCTGAGCCGGTTGCGAGCTGCGGTCGAACAAGTCGACCCCGAGCCACTCTTCCAGGGCGCGCACACGGCGGCTGAACGCCGGCTGCGTCATGTGGCGCTCGTCGGCCGCGCGCGAGAAGTTGCCGCTGGCCGCCAGCGCCGCGAAGTCGTCGAGCCACGAGAGGTTCATGGTCATGGCGGTGCTTTCAAGGCATCAAAGACTAGATAAACAGCATTGGGCAAACGCGGCGTCGCCGACCATCATTTCGACACCGCAACCCCCGCGACCCGCAGGAGACAACCGTGAAGATCGTCGAGATTCGTGAGAAGACCATCCCCATCAGCTCTGCCATCCGCAACGCCTACATCGACTTTAGCAAGATGAACCTCAGCCTCGTGGCCGTCGTCACCGACGTGATCCGCGACGGCAAGCCGGTGGTGGGCTACGGCTTCAACTCGAACGGCCGCTACGGTCAGGGCAACATGATGCGCGAGCGCTTCATCCCGCGCATCCTGGAGACCGCGCCCGATGCGCTGGTCGACGACAGCGGCAAGAACCTGGACCCGCACAAGATCTGGGCCGCCATGTTCAAGAACGAGAAGCCGGGCGGCCACGGCGAGCGCTCGGTGGCCATCGGTACCATCGACATGGCCGTGTGGGACGCCGTGGCCAAGATCGAGGGCAAGCCGCTGTTCCAGCTGCTGTCTGACCGCTACGGCAACGGCAAGCCCAACCGCAAGATCTTCGTCTATGCCGCAGGCGGCTACTACTACCCCGGGCAGGACTACAAGAAGCTGCAGGACGAGATGAAGAGCTACATCGACCGCGGCTACACGGTGGTGAAGAAGAAGATCGGCGGCGCCTCGCTCGACGAAGACCTGCGCCGCATCGACTCCATCATGGAAGTGCTGCAGGACGGCCAGAAGCTGTGCGTGGACGCCAATGGCCGCTTCGACCTGGAGACGGCGATCGCCTATGCGAAGGCGCTGTCGCAGTACGACCTGTTCTGGTACGAAGAGCCGGGCGACCCGCTGGACTTCGAGTTGCAGGCCACGCTGCGCCAGTACTACAAGAACCCGATGGCCACCGGCGAGGACCTGTTCTCGATGCAGGACGCGCGCAACCTGATCCGCTACGGCGGCATGCGCCCCGACCGTGACTGGCTGCAGTTCGACTGCGCGCTGAGCTACGGCCTGGTCGAGTACCTGCGCACGCTGGAGATGCTGAAGGAACACGGTTGGTCGCCGAGCCGCTGCATCCCGCACGGCGGCCACCAGATGTCGCTGAACATCGCGGCCGGCCTGGGCTTGGGAGGCAATGAGTCGTACCCCGACCTGTTCCAGCCCTTCGGCGGCTTCCCCGACGGCGTGAAGGTCGACAACAGCTACGTCACGCTGCCCGACCTGCCGGGCATCGGCTTCGAGGGCAAGGCCGATCTCTTCCGCGAGATGAAGGCGCTGGCCGGCTGATGGCCTGACGGGGCCGAGCGCCCCGATTCGTTCCCCACGCTGCGGAAAGTCGCCCGTTCGAGGTGACAGGGGACAGCGCGCCTCACAGACATCGTTGCGACAGGCTTCGACGCCTTCGGACCACGAAGGCCGCGGGCCTTGTCGCGCCAGGAGACATCATGTTTTCGAAATCCAACGGGCCGGCCGCGAAGGTCCCGCTCCATCGCCGCCTCTACGTCCAGGTCGTCGCAGCCATCGTGCTCGGTGTGGTGTTCGGGCACTTCTACCCGAGCCTGGGGGCCGACATGAAGCCGCTGGGCGACGGCTTCATCAAGTTGATCAAGATGCTGCTGGCGCCGGTGATCTTCGCGACCATCGTGGTCGGCATCGCGCGCATGGGCGACCTGAAGGAAGTCGGCAAAGTCGGCGCCAAGGCGCTGCTGTACTTCGAGGTGCTCTCGACCATCGCACTGGTGGTCGGGCTGGTGGTGGTGAATCTGCTGAAGCCGGGCGTCGGGATGAACGTCAACCCGGCGACGCTCGACACCAAGTCGATCGAGGCCTACACCAGCCAGGCGCATGCGCAAACGGGCGGTGCCGTCGACTTCATCATGAACATCATCCCGAAGACGATCGTCGGCTCGTTCGCCGACGGCAACGTGCTGCAGATCATTTTCTTCGCGGTGCTGTTCGGTGCGGCGATGGCTCGGCTCGGCGCGCGTGGCAAGCCGGTGATCGACGGCATCGACATGGCCCTGCAGGGTCTGTTCGGCATCGTGCGCATGGTGATGATGTTCGCGCCGATCGGTGCCTTCGGC
>VBDL01000508.1 GCA_005884255.1 Betaproteobacteria bacterium
CGGCGCGCCCAGGCCTCGTCGGGCATCACCAGCAGCGTCGCGCCGGGAACCTGACGGTGCGGTCGCAGCGCGCGCGCGTTGGCCATGTCATCTTCGTAGCCGGTCCACAGCCGGCCGAAGATCGGCGAATCCGCGATGAAGCGCAGCGGGTCGTCGAACGGCAGCATCGCTTCGGCGAGCACGGCCGGGTCGAAGTGCAGGTCGCTCAGGCGTTCCCCGTAGGCGTTGTAGTTCAGCGCGATGCCCAGGCGCGCCAGGCGCGCGGTGCTGTCGGCGTCGAAGCCGTTCGACCGCGCGAGCGCGGTGGCCACCTTGGGCAGGCTGTCGCCGAATGCGGCCGTGATGGCCCAGGCTCGATGGCGCCCGTCGAGATGACGGTCGACCAGCATGCTGGTGCAGACCGCTCGCCGGCGTGGTGGTGGTCGAAGTAGCGCACGCGCGCGCCGGAATCGAGCAGCGCGCGCAACGCATCGCGATTGCTATCGAGCGACACATCGAGCACCGTGACCTCGTCGCCCGCGCGGGCCTCCACGCGCGCGAGCAGTTGGATGTCGCGCTTGACGCCGGTGACCAGCGTCGCGCGGGCCGGTTCGACCAGCCGCAGCTGCTGCAGCGCGCACAAGCCGTCGGCGTCGCCGTTGAACGCGTACCAGCGCTTCATCGCGAGCCGCCGCGCAAGGCCTCGGCACGCGCCTTCAAGGCCAGCGCCATTGCATCGAAGCCGGCCTTTACCCAACCGCCGTGGTTGCGCATGATCTCGTCGGCGTTGACGCCGAGGAAGATGTCCGTCGTGACGTAGCGGCAGCGATCGCTGCCGAGTGCCTCGATGTATTGGTCGCGCCGTGCGGCGTCCTTGTTCTCGGCGGTGGGTCGCATCTCCCACGACAGCAGGCGCTGCGGCTCGCAGGCGACGAGCGTTTCGCTGACGGGCTGTGTCTCGCTCGTGCCCGGCACGCTGATGTGCATGTGCACCGGGTCGCCCAGCTTCAGCGTCGATTCGATGCGGGGGCAGAACGGGTTCCACTGCGGATAGCGCTCCAGGTCGGTCAGCACTTCCCACACCAGCGACGCCGGGGCATCGATGTCGACCTCGATCGACGTGACGAGGTTCTTGGCCTTGCACATGTGTTGGTTCCCTTCAGAGTTTCACTGTGGCATGAATGCGCCGCCGTTGGCGTCCAGCGACGCGCCGGTCACGGCCTTTGCATAGTCGGACACGAGAAACAGCGCCGCCTTGGCGCAGTCGTCGTCGGTGGGGATGTGGCCGAGCGGGATGTCGGCCGCGATCCGGGCCACGATCTGCTCCTGCGGCACTTGCTGCTGCGCAGCGGTGTGCGCGACATAGCCCTGTACCGGCGCGCGCCACATCCAGCCCATGTGCACGCTGTTCACGCGGATGCCGTGCGGCCCCAGTTCCTGCGCCCGGTACTTCACCGCCACCGCCAGCGCGCCCTTGGAGGCGGCGTAGCCGGCTTCGCCGGCGAAGGGCTTGCGCACCGCCTGCGTGTTGATCATCGCGATCGCGCCGCTGCCTTGCTGCCTCATCTGCGGCACGACCGCCTGCGTGAGGTTCATCGTGCCGAACAGGTTGGTGTCGAACAGCGCGCGCCAGCCCTGCAGGTCGGCATGGGCGATCGGCTCGAAGCCGCCGTGCACGAAGGCGCTGTTGAGCAGCGCGTCGATGCGGCCGTGGCGGGCCACCGCCTGCTCGACGAGCCGCGTGCACTGCGAGGGAATCGTGATGTCGGCGGCCAGCTTCAGCACCTCGCAGCCGACGCCGAGTGCGCGGATGCGAGCTTCGGCATCGTCGAGCTTGGCTGCGGTGCGCGCGGCGATGACGACGGCTCGCGCACCCTCGCGTGCCGCCTCGACGGCGAGCTTGACGCCCAGCCCCGGGCCGATGCCCGAGATGATGATGACCTTGTCGTGCAGCAGCATTGTGGTTCCTCAGTGTTGCGATGCTGCCGTGTGCGGCAGCACGAAGCGCTCGCGGTAGCCCGCGAAATCGTGCGCGAGCTGTGCCGCGTTCAGGCCCATGCGCTCCATCGAATACTCGTGCGCGGGGCGCTTGCCGCGCCCGTTGTCGTGAAGCCATTGCTTCATGCGTGCGCGCGTGGCCTCGTCCAGGGCCATGCCGAGGAAGGGGTAGACCTGCTCCACCACGTCCATCGCGCGGGCCACCGCGTCGAGGTACCAGACGTCCATGAAGCGCTCGCCGCTCAACGTATCGCGAAACGCCATCGCGTGGCGCAGGCCGCGCGCGAACTTGCCGGACCATTGGCGACCCGCATGCACCGGGTTGGCCTCGTCGCTGAACAGCCGCCACAGCGTCCACGCGAAGCTGGCCATCGATGGAATGGTCTGCAGCGGGTCGCGGTGCGTCTGGATCAGCTTGACGTCGGGGAACACCTTGAACAGCGTGGGCAGCACATGCAAGTGGTGTGGCGCTTTGAGCAGCCAGCGCTCGGCGGTGAGGCCGCGCCGGCGTTTCTGCCACTGCAGGAACTGCAGCTGTCGCTTCAGGTAGGCGTAGGCCGGCGTCTGGTCGTGCTGCCACAGCCAGTCCGTGTAGCTGGGGACGTCGCCGTAGGCGTCGAACGCGCTCATGAACGCGTGCTCGAGCAGCAGGATCTCCTCGTCCGGCAGTTCGGCGTCCAAGGGGTGGATGGCCAGCACCTCCGGCACGGCGCGGATCATCGCCGCCACCTCGGCCTTCGCCATCGCGACGCGGCGCGAGGGCTGCAACAGATCTTCGGCCGACAGCGGCGAGGGGAAGCGGGCTTCCCACCACGCCATCGTGTGAAAGCGCGCGTCGCGCGCCAGCAGGCGATGCAGCATCGTCGTGCCGGCGCGCGGCAGGCCGACGATGACCACCGGCTGCTCGATGCGCTCGGCCGTGATCTCGGGGTAGCGCGCGCAGTAGTGCTCCAGCGTCAGCCGGTTGCACAGGCTCTCCAGCACGCGCTGCGCGAACAACGCCTGGCCTGCCGGTGACATGCGCGCCTCCTGGCGCACCGAGCGCAGCAGCGATTCGAGCGCCGGGCGGAAGCTCGCTTCGCCGAAGTCCTTCAAGCCGCCGGCATGCGCGGTAGCGGCGGCCATCAGCGCGGAGGCGTCGACGGGGAGAGTGCGGTTCGTCATGTCAATGATCCATTGCGCTCGATGGTGACGAAGGTCGGAGCGGGATCAGGCCGCCGGGGCGCTGTGCGCCGCTCATGTCCCCCGGGCCGGGCGGTGCCCGGCCCTCCTCCTTTACTTCGCTCTGCACAACGCCCCGCCGACCTGATCGGGCACCGTCGGTCCAGGCCAAGCGGACACCGCGGATCCGGCTTTGCCGGTCCGCTGGTGTCGCCCCCTTGAGAGGGAGCGCCGAAGGCGCTTCGGGGTGGTTCACCTCGACCGTGCTCATCCGTTTGGCGCGCGCTCGGCGATGATTTCGTCGCTGAGCAGGGCCGGATCGAAGAGCTGCATGCGCATCACCTTGCGCATCGCCTCGGCACCGCTCAGGCCCGAGCGATAGACCTCGAACATGTTGGCAATGCCAGGCATCGCGAGGTAGGTGTCCAGCTCTTCGACGCCGCCCGGCGCCATCAGGATGAGGCGCGCCACGGCAGCCGGGTAGGCCAGCGCGTAGCCCAGCGCCACCCAGCGAGTTGCCGAGCAACGTCACGCGCTGCAGGCCCAGCGCATCGACCAGCCCCTTGACGCCGGAGATGAACAGGTCGAGGTCGTACTGCGGCAAGTCCGGCTTGCTCGACAGCCCGAAGCCCAGCAGGTCAGGCACCACACTGCGATAGCCGGCGTGCGCGAACGCAGGGTAGTTGCCCTTGAAGTTGCTGTAGCCACTGGCGCCGGCGCCCGCGCCATGCAGGAAGACGACGGCCTCGCCGTCGCCCATGTCGTGGTAATGAACGCGATAGGGCACGCGGTCACCGCCGCCGATGTCGGCGTAGTGGCCGATGGGAATGGGGGAGTTGCTCTGCATCGGGCGTCGATCATTTCGCCGACGGGCCGGTGGGCTCATCGTCCGATCGGACGATGAGTGTGCGCGGCATCGCGCGGAACATGCCCGGCACCAGCAACTGTCGCCGGGCCGCTCCCAAGACAGTTGCGCAGCCCCTCGGGGGGCGGGCGCGCAAGCGCCCGGGGGCCAACACACCAGCCGGAGACACCACCGATGAGCCGTGACGATTACCTGACCCCCGAAGCGATCGAGGTCATCGAGAGCGCCCGCGCGATGGTGCCGCGCCTGGCGGCGCGCGCCGAGGCTGCCGAGCGCGACGGCCGGGTGCCCGCTGAAACGATCCGCGAGATGCAGTCCGCGGGCCTGTTCCGCGTGCTGCAACCCAGACGCTGGGGCGGCCTCGAGCTCGACCCGCGCGTCTTCTACCGCGTGCAGATGGCGCTCGCCGAGGGCTGCATGTCCACTGCATGGATCTACGGCGTGATCGGCGTGCACAACTGGGAGCTGCCGCTGTTCGCCGAAGCCGCGCAACAGGAGGTGTGGGGCAAGGACAGCACGACCTTGATCGCCTCGACCTACATGCCGGCGGGCCGCGCCGAGCGTGTCGATGGCGGCTGGCGCTTCTCGGGGCGCTGGGGCTTTTCCAGCGGCGTCGATCATTGCGAATGGGTGTTCCTCGGCGGCCTGCTGCCGAAGGCGGGCGGCGGCTTCGAGCACAACACCTTCCTGCTGCCCAGCAGCGACTACCGCATCGAGCCCAACTGGGATGTGCTCGGCCTGCGCGCCACTGGCAGCCATGACATCGTGGTCGACAACGCCTTCGTGCCCGATCACCGCGTGAACGCCACCAACGACCACAGCGATGCGGGCTGCCCGGGGCGCCAGGGCAACCCCGGCTGGCTGTACCGCGTCCCGTTCATCCAGGTGTTCCAGCGCGCGGTGTCCACCGCGTGCATCGGCGCGCTCGATGGCGCGATCGCGCACTTCCGCCACCGTGCCGCGAGCC
>VBDL01000505.1 GCA_005884255.1 Betaproteobacteria bacterium
TTGGCGCCGGACAGGTTGAGCCGCGGCGCACTCGGCAGGCGCTCCACCGCCGCGTCGCCACACAGCGGGCACTCGACCAAGCCGCGCTCGCGCTGCGATTGGTAATCGTCGTCCGACGCAAACCAGCCCTCGAAGCGATGGTCGTGCGCGCAGCGCAGATTCAGGACCTTCATGAGCCCATTGTGAGGTCGACCGCCCGCCATTCCAAGGGCCACAGGCCGGCGCGCCACTGCTTCAGCCACAGCAGGCCGATCAGCGTCTTGGCATCGGTCAGCTCGCCGCGCTGCGCCAGCGCGTCGAGCTCGGCCTCGGTGGCCGTCGTCAGCTCGAGGAACTCGCCATGATCGAGCTGCGCCTGGCCCGCCTGCAGGCCGCGTGCGAACCAGATCTCGATGCCCTCGGTGGAATAGGCGATGGCGTTGTGCAGGATGCCCGCCCGCGCCCACTCGGCGGCGCGGTAGCCCGTCTCCTCGGCCAGTTCGCGCACCGCGCAGACCAGCGGGTCTTCGCCGGCGTCGATTTTGCCGGCGGGAAACTCCAGCATCACGCGGCCCATCGGGTAACGGAACTGGCGCTCCAGCAGCAGCCGGCCATCGTCGAGCAGCGGAATCACCACCACCGCGCCAGGGTGCACGATGTATTCGCGCGCCGTCTCGTGGCCGTCGGGCAGGCGAACGGTGTCGCGACGCACGTCGAGGAACTTGCCGCGGTAGACGGTGTCCTGCGCGACCGTGGTTTCGATCAGGTGCGAGTCGTCACGCGGGTGGTCAGCCACGGTGCCTCCGCAGATAGCGCCAGACGAAGCCGGGGAAGGCGAAGGTCAGGAAGAGGCAAGCGAAGGCCGCGTAGAACTCCCAGCCCTGCGGTTGGCGCTGGCCGATGCGGGCCTCGATCGCGAAACCGAGCCCGAGGCTCGCGGCGGCGAAGACAAACAGCTCCAGCAGTCGCCAGCCGAGCGACTTCGGTGCCCGCCGCGGGCCGACGACGAACAGCCGCTCGTTGACGAACGGCAGGTTGGCCAGCGTCAGCGCGACGGCGAGCACGAGCCAAACCTGCGCGCTCTGCATCAGGTGGTCAGCGCCTTGACCACCGCATCGCGGCACAGCGCCATCAGGCCGCCCGGGAGCAGGCCGAGGCCGAGCACCAGCGCGCCATTGAGTGCCAGCACCAGCTGCACGTCCGATGCGCGCACGATCGGCGCCGGCGTGCCCTTCGGCGCGTCGAAGTACATGACCTTGACGATGCGCAGGTAGTAGTACGCAGCCACCAGCGACAGCAGGACCGCCACCACCGCCAGCCAGATGTAGCCGGCGAGGTTGGTCGACACCAGCGACTGCAGCACCGCGAGCTTGGCGTAGAAGCCCACCGTCGGCGGCACGCCGGCCAACGAGAACATGAACACCGTCATCACGCCGGCTAGCCACGGGCTGCGCTTGGCGAGGCCAGCGAGGTCGTCGATCTCTTCGGATTCGAAGCCGTGGCGCGACAGGTGCATCACCAGGCCGAAGGTGCCCAGCGTGGTCAGCACGTAGGTCACCATGTAGAACATCGCCGAGCTGTAGCCGTTGGCCGCGGAGAAGGTGTTGACCGACACCACCGTGGGCGTGAGGCCGAGCAGCATGAAGCCCATCTGGCCGATCGTCGAATAGGCCAGCATGCGCTTCAGGTTGCTCTGCGCGATAGCGGCCAGGTTGCCGACCGCCAGCGAGGCCACCGACAGCACGATGATCATCTGCTGCCAGTCGGCCGCCACGCCGCTCATGCCTTCGACCAGCAGGCGGATGGCGATGGCGAAGGCGGCCAGCTTGGGCGCGCCGGCAATCAGCAGCGTCACCGCGGTGGGCGCGCCCTGGTAGACGTCTGGCACCCACATGTGAAAGGGCACGGCGGCCAGCTTGAAGCCGAGGCCCGCGACGACGAAGACCACGCCGAACACCAGCACCTGCTTGTTGATGGTGCCGGTGGAGATGGCCTTGAAAACCTCGGGAATCGACAGCGACCCGGTGGCGCCGTACATCATCGACAGGCCATAAAGCAGGAAGCCGCTGGCCAGCGCGCCGAGCACGAAGTACTTCATCGCCGCCTCGGTGGCCGAGGCGTTGTCGCGGCGCACCGCGACCAGCGCATACAGCGACAGGCTCATCAGCTCCAGGCCGAGGTAGATGACGAGGAAGTTGTTGGCCGAGGCCATCACCGAGATGCCGAGCAGCGAGAACATCGACAAGGTGAAGAACTCGCCCTTGAGCATCTCGCGCTCGGCCGTGTACGGTCGTGCATAGACCAGCGTGACCATCACCGCCAGCGTGGCGAAGAAGGCCAGCAGGTTGCCCATCGGGTCGGCGACGACCATGCCCTGCATGCCGTACTGCGTGAGGCCCTTGTCGAAGAAGTACAGGTGAGCGATGGCCACCCAGCCCAGCGACAGCTGCGTGAGGCGGTAGGTCCAGCGGCGCTGCGGGTCGGTGACGAACAGGTCGACGAGGGCGACGACGCAGGCCATCGTGAGCAGCACGATCTCGGGGTAGACGACGAGCCAGTTCATGTTTTCAGGGCTCTCTCAGTTCAGCGGCAGCTTGGAGACCGCCACGTGCTTGAGCAGCGCGTCGATCGAGGTGTTCATCACGTCGGTGAAGGGCTTGGGGTACAGGCCCATCCACAGCACGGCGGCGGCGAGCAGCGCGAGCATGAAGAATTCGCGTGCATTGACGTCCGACAGCGTCTTCACGTCGTCGTTGGCCACCGCGCCAAAGTACACGCGCTTGAACATCCACAGCGTGTAGCCGGCGCCGAACACCAGCGTGGTGGCGGCCAGCGCCGCGAGCCAGAAGCTCGCCTTCACGGTGCCGATGATGACCATCCACTCGCCGACGAAGCCGCTGGTCCCGGGCAGCCCGCAGTTGGCCATCGCGAACAGCATGGACAGCGCAGCGAACTTGGGCATCGTGTTGACGACGCCGCCGTAGGAGGCGATCTCGCGCGAGTGCACGCGGTCGTAGAGCACGCCGATGCACAGGAACATCGCGCCGGAGATGAAGCCGTGCGAAATCATCTGCACGATGCCACCGGCCACGCCGAGCTGGTT
>VBDL01000477.1 GCA_005884255.1 Betaproteobacteria bacterium
GCGGATGCCGAACGGCGCCAGCTCCACCGCCATCGCACGCGTCGCGGTGATCGCCCAGCCCTTGCTGGCGTTGTACCAGCACAGCCGCGGCCGCGGGCTGACGCCGGCGGTCGAGGCGATGTTGAGGATCACACCCGCCTTCTGCGCCTTGAAGCGCGGCACCACTTCCTGCGCGGCCAGGTAGATCGCCTTCATGTTCACCGCGACGATGCGATCGAACTCGTCCTCGGGCAGGCCTTCGAGCGGCTGCGGCAGGTGGCCGACACCGGCGTTGTTGACGAGGATGTGCAGGCCCCCGAAGCGCGCATAGGCTGCGTCGACCATCGCCTTCACGTCGGCAGCCTTCGTCACGTCGGCGCGCAGCGCGAGCGCGCCGGTGGCTTCGGCGACGCGCTTCGCATTCGCCTCGTCGCGATCGGCGATCACCACCTTCGCGCCCTCGGCGACGAACTTGCGCACGATGCCTTCGCCGAAGCCCGAGCCGCCGCCGGTGACGATGGCGATCTTGTCCTTGAGTCTCACGTGTGTCTCCTCAACCGTGGTGGATCGCGATGGTCTTCAGCGTCGAGAAGCCATAGAGCGCCTCGAAGCCCTTCTCGCGCCCGTGGCCCGAATGCTTGACGCCGCCGAACGGCAGCTCGATGCCGCCGCCGGCGCCGTAGTTGTTGATGAACACCTGGCCGCAGTGCAGCCGCTTGGCCACGCGCAGCGCGCGGCCGCCGTCGCGCGTCCACACACCGGCCACCAGGCCGAACGCAGTGCCGTTGGCGATGGACAGCGCTTCGTCCTCGCCGTCGAACGGGATCAGCACCTGCACCGGGCCGAAGATCTCTTCCTGCGCCAGCGCGTGTTGCGGCGGCACCTGAGAGACGAGCGTGGGGCGCACGTAGAAGCCGCCCTTCGGCGCATCGGCGACGATGCTCGCTTGCGCGGCGATCGCGAGCCCGCCGTCGCGCGCGATGCCGAGGTAGCGCTCGACGATGTCGCGCTGCCGTGCCGACACCACCGGCCCGACATCGAGGTCGCTGATCGCCGGCCCGACACGCAAGGCGCGGTAGCGCTCGGCCATGCGCGCGAGCACCGTGTCGTAGATCGATCGCTCGACGAGGATGCGCGACGCCGCCGAGCAAGTCTGCCCCGCGTTCTGGATGCCGGAATTGACGAGGAAGGGCAGCGCCGCATCGAGATCGGCATCGCCGAACACGAGCTGCGGGCTCTTGCCGCCGAGCTCCAGCGTGACGGGAATCGTGTTCTTCGCGGCCGCGGCCTGGATCAGCTGGCCCACCGCGACCGAGCCGGTGAACGACAGATGCTGCACGGCCGGGTGCGCGCTCAAGGCCGCGCCGGCTTCCTCGCCGAGGCCGGGCACCACGTTCAACGCACCGGCCGGCAGCCCGGCGTCGTGCGCGATGCGCGCGAAGGCCAGCGCCGTCAGGCAGGCCTCCTCGGCGGGCTTGAGCACGCAGGCATTGCCCATGGCCAGCGCGGCGCCGACCGAGCGGCCGATGATCTGCATCGGGTAGTTCCACGGCACGATGTGGCCGGTGACGCCATGCGGCTCGCGCAACGTCAGCGCCGTGTAGCCATTGGCGAACGGGATCGTCTCGCCGTGCACCTTGTCGGCCGCGCCGCCGTAGAACTCGAGGTAGCGCGCCAGCGCCAGCGCGTCGGCGCGGCCTTGTTTGAGCGGCTTGCCGACGTCGAGCGCCTCGAGCCGCGCCAGCTCGTCGGCCTGCTCCAGCACCTTGGCACTGATGCGCAGCAGCACGCGGCCGCGCTCGGCGGCGGTGAGCCGGCCCCAGTCGCCGGCGAGTGCCGCATGCGCGGCCGCCACCGCGGCATCGATGTCGGCCGCCGTGCCGCGGGCGATCTGCGCGAGCAGCGTGCCGTCGGAGGGGTTGGTCAGAGGGAGCGTCTCGCGGCTGCTCGCCGCACGCCACTGTCCGCCGATGAACACGGCGGTGGTGTCGAAGGGGATCATGCGAGCCATCATAGAGCTCGCCGCGCAGTAGGATGCGGCCCATCGATTCAGCCTGCGCACATGCATGGACATACGCCCGTTTCGCGTTGAAAACGAAGCCGCCGTGGTGGCGCCGGCATGACGCTGTTCCTTCTCAAGCGCGTCGCCACCTTCTTCGCGACGCTGTTCGTCGCGTCGACCGTGATCTTCGCGGTACTCGAGCTGCTGCCCGGCAATGCCGCGCAGGTGATGCTCGGCACCACGGCGACGCCCGAAGCCATCGCCGCGTGGGAGCACAAGCTCGGGCTGGATCAGCCGCCGCTGCAGCGCTATGCGGCGTGGGTTGGTGGCCTGCTGCGCGGCGAGACGGCGGTGAGCTACTCCTATGACACGCCGGTGTCGCAGCTGATCGCCGAGCGGCTGCAGGTGAGCCTGCCGCTGGCGGTGATGGCGATGGTGTTGACCACCGTGATCGCGCTGAGCCTCGGCGTCTATGCCGCGGCGCGCCACAACCGGCCGGGCGACGTGGGCGTGATGGTGGCCAGCCAGCTCGGCCTCGCGATCCCCAACTTTTGGTTCGCGATCCTCTTGATCCTCTTGTTCGCGGTGAAGCTGCAGTGGGTCAGCGCCGGCGGCTTCCCCGGCTGGCGCGAGGAGGATGGCGGTGGCGTGTGGGAAGGCTTCAAGGCACTGCTGCTGCCGGCGCTGGCACTCGCGGTGGTGCAGGCGGCCATCCTCGCGCGCGTCACGCGCTCGGCGGTGCTCGAGGTGTTGCGCGAGGATTTCGTGCGCACCGCGCGGGCCAAGGGCTTGTCGCGGCGGCAAGATCATGGGCCTGCAGTTCGCGAACCTGATCACCGGCACCATCGTCGTCGAGAACGTGTTCGTGCTGCCGGGCATCGGGCGGCTGGTGTTCCAGGCCATCGCCAACCGCGACCTCGTCGTCGTGCGCGACGTGGTGATGCTGCTCGCCGCGGTGGTGGTGATCGTCAACTTCGTGGTCGACGTGCTGTACGCGCTGATCGACCCGCGGCTGAAGGCCAGCGATGCGTAGCGCTTTGCGGCATCCCAGCTTCATGTTCGGCGGCGTGCTGGTGCTGCTGCTGCTCGTCACTGCAGCGCTGTCGGTCGTCTGGTCACCCTATCCGCCGGGCGACATCGACGTGCCGCACAAGCTGCAGCTGCCCAGTGCCGCGCACTGGCTGGGCACCGACAGCCTCGGGCGCGACATCGCATCACAGTTGCTCGTCGGCGCGCAGAACTCCATCGTCGTCGGCGTCATCGCGGTGGGCATCGGGCTCATCGCCGGCGTGCTGCTGGGTGCGCTGGCGTCGGCGCGTCGCGGCTGGGTCGAAGAGGCGGTGATGCGCGCTGCGGACTTCACCTTCGCGTTCCCGGCGCTGCTGTCGGCCATCATGCTCACGGCGATCTACGGGCCGGGCCTCTTCACCAGCATCGTCGCCATCGGCATCTTCAACATCCCGGTGTTCGCGCGCATCACGCGCGGCGCGGCCAATGCGGCGTGGTCGCGCGAATACGTGCTCGCGGCGCGCGCTGCCGGCAAGGGCGCGTGGCGCATCACGCTCGATCACGTGCTGCCCAACATCGCCAGCGTGCTCATCGTGCAGGCCACCGTGAGCTTCGCCACTGCGATCCTCGCCGAAGCGGCGCTGAGCTACCTGGGCTTGGGCACGCAGCCGCCGCAGCCGAGCTGGGGCCGCATGCTCAACGAGGCGCAGGCGCAGCTCTTTCAGGCGCCGCAGCTGGCGATCTACCCCGGCGTGGCGATCGCGCTCGCGGTGCTCGGGCTGAACCTGATGGGCGACGGCTTGCGCGACCTGCTCGACCCGAAGCTGGCTCGCAAACGCTGATCGCGGTCAGAGCGCCTCCACGCGATCGCGCCCGCCGCGCTTGGCGGCGTACAGCGCCTGGTCGGCGCGCGCGAGCAGCGCCTGCGAGGCTTCCTGGCCGTCCCATTGCGTGACGCCGAAGCTCGCCGTCACCGGGCTTGCGCGGCCGACGACGGCCTTTGCGAGTTGCTCGCGCAGCGCCTCGGCCACGCGCCGCGCATTGCCGGCCTGGGTGTCGGGCAGGATCACGACGAACTCCTCGCCGCCCACGCGCGCCAGCGTATCGTGCTGGCGCAGCCGCTGGTCCACGGCCGCGCAGGCCTGCTTGAGCACGTCGTCGCCGGTCTCGTGGCCGAAGCGGTCGTTGATCTGCTTGAAGTGGTCGATGTCGAGGGCGATCAGCGACAGCGGCCGCTTGCCGCGGCGCGCTGCGCTGATCGCCTCTTGCAGCCGGCGGTCGAAGGAGCGGCGGTTGTGCACGCCGGTCAGCGCATCGGTGTCGGCCAGGCGGTCGAGCGCCGCATTGGCCAGGTTCAGCGGCCCCAGCACCATGCGGCTGAGCAGCACGTTCAGCGCGACGAAGAGCAGCGCGAAGGCGCCGGCCAGCGCGATCAGGAAGTCCTTGAACGCCGCGTTCGCGCGCCGCGTCTGCACCTCGAAGGGCACCGAGACGATCTGCGCGCCCACCGTCTCGCCGAGCCGCCAGTTGAAGCCGCCGTTGCCGGGGTAGAGCGCACGCATCGCGGCCGGCGCTTGGGCCGGGTCGCCATGGCAGCGCAGGCAGGCGGCGTCGCCCACCGTCATCGGCCGCGCCACGTGCAGCGTGCGGCCGCTGAGGTCTTCGGTCACCGAGACGTGGTCGCCGCGCGCGCTGCCGTCGCGGTAGCGCTCGATCAGCGCGCGCTCCCAGTCGACCGCGCGGTTCAGCGGGTTGGTCGGGTTCAGCGCCGCCTCGCGGAAGCGATAGCCGGGGTAGTCGCGGTACAGCAGCGCCAGTGTCTCGCGCGCCGCGAAGGCCGGCACCGCGCCGATCGCGAACGCGTCGTCGCCCGCGGCGCTGGCCAGCGCATGCGGGTCGACGCGATCGATGATGTACTGGCGCACCGCCATCGCCATCTTCATCTGCAGCCGCGCCTCGGACTCGACGGCCTCTCGCGCGCTGCGCCCGATCTCGCGCTCGTAGTACGCGGCGCTGCCCATCAGGCCGAGCAGGAAGGTGCCCACGAGGATGAGATTGAAGCGCAGGCGGACGGACATGGAGTACTGCTCAGGGTCTCGCCTTATCGGCGCGAATGGCGCACAAATCAAGCTGGCGCTGCGAGCCAGCGCACAGGCCGTGCACAATGGCTCGATCTGCTGTTGCCCCCTCAGGGTTAGCCCTTGCCGCCGCTGCTCGACGTTTCCGATCTGCGCGTCACGCTTCAAACCGCCCGCGGCCCGGCCGATGCGCTGCGCGGCGTGAGCCTGCAGATGCAGCGCGGCGACACGCTGGGCCTGATCGGCGAATCGGGCAGCGGCAAGTCGATCACCGCGCTGGCGCTGATGGGCCTGCTGCCCGACGGCGCACAGGTCAACGGCTCGATCCGCTTCGATGGACGCGAGCTCGTCGGCCTCGACGACGATGCGCTGTGCCAGCTGCGCGGCAACCGCATCGCGATGATCTTCCAGGAGCCGATGACGGCGCTGAATCCGCTGCACCCGATCGGCCGGCAGATCGCGGAATCGCTGCGCCTGCACCGCGGCATGAGCGCGGGTGCGGCGCGTGCCGAAGCCTTGCGCCTGCTCGAGCGCGTGCAGCTGCCCGAGGCGGCGCGGCGGCTCGAGGCCTATCCGCATCACCTG
>VBDL01000478.1 GCA_005884255.1 Betaproteobacteria bacterium
GCCGGCGTCCGGGCGCATCTGCCCGGCGCCCCAACCTGGGCTCACCTTCCGCTCACGGCTAGGAAGTTGCCTCTCGCACTGCATCGGCCGGGCTCACGGAATCGACCCGCAGCGGCTGTTCGCCTCGCCATCTGAGTCGCTCAAAAGCTGACGCTCGACATTCGACATGGCGGCGCCGGCGTGCTGAGCCACTTGTGGCTCGTGATCACCGACCACCAGCATGGCCGGTGGTCATGATCGCATCAGTTGACATCAACACCGCCGATGCGCGTAAACCGCCCGCGCCCGAGCCGCCCTGTGCCACCCGCGCCACGCTGCTCGCACGCTTCTACGAATTCTGTGATAACTGCACAGGCGCCATCACGGCAATTGCAATGGCGCCTGTCAATAATCCGCTCGCTGTATCGGTGTCCCGCTGGGACAAATAACAACCTCAACGAGGGAACTCATGGATATTCGATTCGAGCGATTCCGCCTGGCGTATGGCGCAGCGGCCCTGCTGGCTCTGGCTGCCTGCGGAGGCGGCGGCAGCAGCGCCCCCACGACCACCAACGTCACCACCACGGTCGTCGACGGCGCGCTGAAGAACGTCACCGTCTGCCTGGACAAGAACGGCAACGGCAAGTGCGATGCCGACGAGGTCCACGGCAAGACCGACGCGAACGGCAATGTCACGCTGGCCGTGCCGAACGCCGACGTGGGCAAGTACCCGATCCTCGCCGTCGTCGGCACCGACGCGATCGACGCCGACACGGGCGCAGTGCCGACCGCCTACACGCTGACGGCGCCGGCCGACACGACGAGCGTCGTCAGCCCGCTGACCACGCTCGTGCAGCAGACCATCGCCAGCACCGGCGCCAGCACGAGCGATGCGGCCAGGACGGTGCAGGACGCCACGGGGCTGACCGTCTCGCTGTTCCAGGACTACACCAAGGTCGCCGCGCCGACCGACGGCACCGTCAATGCCGGCACGCTCGCGCGCCTGCTCGTCATCACGACGCAGCAGCAGACCAGCGCCATCGCGGGCACAGTGGGCACGACCGCCATCGACGGCTCGACCATCACGCAGGCGGACATCGACAAGGCCATCCAGAAGAAGCTGCTCGAACTGCTGCCTGATGTCGTCAGCGCGTTGACCACGCCGGCCGTGCTGGCAGCCACCACGCCCGCCGACAAGGAAGCCGCGCTGCTGGCTGCCGCCAACACGCTGGTCGGCGATTCGGGCCTGACCCCGGCCGCGGTCAGCACCGTGGTCGCGATCAACAACCAGGCGACGGCAACCACGACGACGACAACAACCCCGAGCGCCGGCTACAACCTTCGGGCGCTGAGCTTCACGAGCGCGACGAACTACTTCTTCCGCGTCTTCACCGGCTCGGCGGCACAGAACACGCCCGATGCGAACAACAACGTCAAGTACGTCGATCGGCGCGTGCGCAACGTCAGCGGGAACATCGCCAAGTGGAACTACGGCGGCGATCCGTACCGGCAGGCCGACCTGCACTGGAACGGCAGCGCATGGGTCAACTGCCCGCTGAACTTCGAGAGCACGGCCAGCCAGCGTGACGTGCAGGGCAACAACATCTACAACTACTGCGACAGCCTGGAGACGGGCAAGAGCAGCCGCGCCACCTTCGACATCTCCGGCAAGACGATGGCCGACGTCTATGCGCAGATCCGCGCGGCCGGCTACACCAACCTGACGATCTTCGATTCGACCGTGCTCGGGACCGCGACCTTCCCGACGGGCTCGGCGCTGTTCTACCAGTCCGGCACGCCGCTGACCGAGGCCATCGCCTACTACCCGTCGGGCGCGAAGAACCCGGACGGCACGAGCAACGTCGTGACCCAGTATTCGGCGGCCGTCTCGGCCGGCGGCACGGCCAGCACGCAAGCCGCGGGCACGGCCTGCAATTCCACCGAGGCGAGCACGAACGGCACCAACGTCGCGACGCTGGAAGCGCTGATCGCGTCCAAGACCGGCACGCCGTGCGTCTACGCGCAAGGCAGCTTCGTCTACAACGGCGTCACTTACTACAGCGACACGCCTAACGAGTGGTGGGGCAACAGCACCGTGAGCTTGGGCAAGCTCGGGACTGCGCCGCTCAACACCGGCACGGCGCCCGGCTACTACACGACGAACACACTGCTGCGCATCGCGTTCACCGGCAGCGGCACCAACCCCGTCACCTACTACGCCTGCAAGGAGCGCTTCAACAACGGCTCGACGCGCAACTGCACCGCCATCGGCACCGGCTCGTACACGATCACGACGCTGGGCGATGCGCGCGTACTGACGCTGGCCAACCCGCCGGCGCAGGCGGCGCCGCTGACCTACAACCGTGTCTTCGTCGAACGTGGTGGCGCCGTCTACTTCGGCTACCAGAGCAAGCTGATCGTCAGCAACAGCGCGCGCCTGAACACGATCGCGGCCGACGCGCTGCTGGGCCGGCTCGGCATCCCGGCGGAAGACCCGTCGGTGCCGATGGCGCTGACGCCCTGGTCGTACCAAGGCGCCTGGGACATCCACAGCGCCAGCGCCACCGACTGGAGCCACGGCACGACGGTGTACATCGGCCCCGCCGGCACGGTGTCGTGCCAGGACCGCGCGACCTTGAGCTTCTTCAGCTGCACGCTGACCGTCACCGATCCGTCGACCGGTGCCTTCACGTACAGCAGCGCGAGCGAGACTGCCAGCGGCAATGCGAGCTTCCTCGCGGGCACCGTCAGCGCCACGTCGTCGGTCAACGGCGCACTCGTGGGCTACCGCCGCTAAAGCCACAACGAACGAAGAGGCCCGCCGCACGGCGGGCCTCTTTTTTCCTCTCAGCTCGCGCAATTCACTTCGGCGCGCATCCCCAGGCGGCCGCGCTGCCGACTATCAGATTCTGAGAGGCTGCTTGT
>VBDL01000492.1 GCA_005884255.1 Betaproteobacteria bacterium
GTTCAGCGATGCGCTGGCACACGCCGGAGACATTGCCGGCGCGCTGGAGCTGTACCACCGCGAGCGCAAGCTCACCGAAGAGTTCATGGCGCTGAACCGCAAGACCGCGCTCGACGCGCTGCACCAGCGCTATGACCGCGAGGCCAAGCAAAAGAGCATCGAGCTCCTGAGCCGCGACAACGCGCTGAAGAGCGCCGAGCTGGACAACCGCCGGCTGCAACAGCGCATCTGGCTGGCCACCGCCGCGCTGCTGGCGCTGGCCGGCGCACTGGTCACGCTGCTGTACCGGCGCGTGCGCGAGACCAATCGCGAGCTGGCCGAAAGCCATGCATGGCTGCGCGTGCAAAGCCAGCGCGACCCGCTGACCGGGCTGGCCAACCGCCGCCATTTCCAGGACGTGATGCAGGCGCAGGGCGTGCGCGCCGGCGCGGGCTTCGAAGGCGCGCTGCTGCTCGTGGACGTCGATCACTTCAAGCACGTCAACGATGGTCACGGCCACGACGCCGGCGACCAGGTGCTCAAGGAGATGGCGCAACGCCTGAAGGACGCGGTGCGCAGCGAAGACCTGGTGGTGCGCTGGGGCGGCGAGGAGTTCCTCGTCTACGCGCCGCAGCTGTCGCCGGGGCAAGCCGATGCGCTGGCCGAGCGCGTGCTGCGCAGCGTGGGCGAGCGGCCGATGGCCGAGGGCAGCGAGGCCTCGCTGCACGTCACGGTGTCGATCGGCTATGCGCGCTATCCGCTGCCGCCGCACGAACTGCGCGTGGCCTGGGAGCAGGCGGTGAACCTGGCCGACATGGCGCTGTACACCGCCAAGGCACAGGGGCGCAACCGCGCCGTGGGCATCGCATCGATCGCAGCCACCGCGGCACCGGGCCTGCGCGACATCGAAGCCGACTTCGAGCGTGCCTGGGGCGAAGGGCGCGTCACGCTGAGGCAAACACCGGGGCCGACCGCATAGCCGGGATCTTGCCGCGCGGGCACACTCGATGTTTCATCGTCGAAGCCTCGAGGACCCCGCCATGACCGTTTGCCGCCGCACCCTGCTTGTCGCCGCTCTGGCGCTGCCCACTTCGACGTGGGCGCAAGCCGCCTGGCCGAGCAAGCCGGTGCGCATCGTCGTGCCGTTCGCGGCCGGCGGCACCACCGACCTGCTGGCCCGCGCGCTGGCGCCGGAGCTGCAGCGCGCCTTCGGCCAGCCCTTCATCGTCGACAACAAGCCCGGCGCCGGCGGCAACCTCGGCGCCGCCGAAGTGGCCAAGGCGGCACCGGACGGCCACACCTTGCTGATGGGCACGGTCGGCACGCACGGCATCAACCAGTCGCTGTACCCGAAGCTGCCCTACGACCCGATCAAGGACTTCGTGCCGATCACGCTGGTCGCCGGCGTGCCCAATGTGCTGGTGCTGAACCCGGCAAAGGCGCAGGCCGCCGGCATCGCCTCGGTGCCCGACCTCGTGCGCTACGCGAAGGCGCATCCCGGCAAGCTCAACATGGCCAGCAGCGGCAACGGCACGTCGATCCACCTGTCGGGCGAGCTGTTCAAGAGCCTGACTGGCACCTTCATGGTCCATTTCCCGTACCGCGGCTCGGGCCCCGCGCTGATCGACCTGATGGGCGGCACCACCGACCTGATGTTCGACAACCTGCCATCAGCGCTGCCGCAGATCAAGGCCGGCAAGCTCAAGGCGCTGGCGGTGACGAGCAGCCAGCGCTCGCAGGCCTTGCCCGAGCTGCCGACCATCGCCGAGGCCGGCGCCAGCTTGCCCGGCGCGCCGCTGAAGAACTACGAGGCGAGTTCGTGGTTCGGCCTGCTGGCGCCGGCGGGCACGCCCGCGGACGTGGTCAACCGCGTGCAGCAGGCCACCGCTCAGGCGCTGGCCGCACCGGCGCTGAAGGAGCGGCTGCTGTCGCAGGGCGCGATCCCCAGCGGGATGACCGGCGCCGAGTTCGGCAGGTTCATCGGCGCCGAGACGAAGAAGTGGGCGCAGGTGGTGAAGGCGTCGGGGGCGACGGTGGATTGAGTCTTTGCAGCGATCCTTGCCGGCACTTCGCGCGGCGTCAAGCCCAAACAACGGTCTGGCCGGCGCGCTCCCAGCGCTCGTACTGCGCGCCGTACGCCTCCTCGATGCGGTTGCGCTTGACCTTGAAGGTCGGCGTGATGAATCCGCTCTCGACCGTCCACGGCTGGCTGACGACGACCAGGCAGTTCATCTGCTCGTGCGGGTCGAGCTTCGCGTTGATCGCGCCGGGCCACCACCTGGGGCCGGCGCAGGCTGATCAGGCCATCGAACCGCCGTGCCACGTCCTGCGGAACGTTGAAGTTCAAGCGCATGTAGTCGCCCTGCATCAGCGATCGCGGGTCGACCGGAGCCAACGCAACGAACACCGCCTGGCCGTGCGCAATGAGTCGCTCCTTCTGCCCGATGCCCAGGTTCACGACGAGGAGCACCGCCAGCGCGCTCAGCGCGATCAGCAGCGGCGCCGCTCGGCCTGCGGCGGCCGACCCGGTCACCGAGCGGCGCGCCCGCTGGCCGCGCCGATCGCCGCCAGCACGCCGGCCTTCATGGCCAACGTCCAGTGCAGCTGGTAGTAGAAGCTGCCGATGATCCACGCCGCGGCCAGCGCCGCCGCGACGGCGAGCCGCCAGCGCTGGGAGACCGCGTACAGCGCGAGCGCCAGCCACACGCCGCCCAGCGCGGGCAGGAAGGCCGCGAGCACCGTGAGCAGACCCGCCATGCCCAGGCCGAGCGGGCGGCGCAGGCTCGGCCAGGCTCGCGCAGCGATCGCGGTCGCCGCCGCCGACAGCAGCACCGAACCCGCCTGTATCGCGGGCCAGTTCACGCTGCCGTCGCGTCGCATGGCGAGCTCGCGCGCCAGTTCCGCGCTTGAACCGCCACCGAGGTTCGCCCCGAGCAGAAAGGTCATGCCGGACCACCAGGCCAGCGACGCGAGCACGGCCAGACCCCAGCCCGCGCCACAGCATTCCACGAAGGCCGCCGTGCGCGCGCTGGCGAGCGTGGCGCGCGCCAGCCAATACTGCGCCGCCAGCCACAGCGCGAAGGCGCCATGCACGGCCAGCCAGCCGCGCCAGAGAGCGTCGGCACCCAGCCCGCGGGGCATCAGCGCGAACACCGCCAGCGCGGCCGCGGCGGCGCCGAGCAGCACGCGCAGCCAACCCCGCTCGAGGAGCACGCCCAAGCCCAGCGCGATGAGCGACAGGGCGGCGGCGCCGAGTTGCGCCGGCAAATCGCGGGACAGGCCGAAGCCGAGCGAGCCGCCTCCCACCAGCAGGGCAGGGATGGCCAGCTGCTCGACGAAGGCGGGCAGCTCGCGCGCGCGCAGCACGACGGCCGCGCCCACGAGCAGCAGCACGCCGACGAAGTAGGGGCCGGCACCGCGGCGCATCAGGTCGCCAAGCAGCAGGCCCACCACACCGAGCAACGGGATCGCGGCCAGCCAGGCGCCCAGCGCGGTGAGCAGCACCACCGGCCACGGCCGCTTCTCGGCGCGCGGGCCGGTGGCGCTCGGCGGCAGGAGGCCGGCCGCGATGGCTGCACGCAAGGTCTGGTCGACACGCCCGTTCATTGCAGCTCTCCTTGCGCCCGGCGTGCGAGCCACAGCACGCCGCTCACCGACGCGGCGAGCAGACCGGCGGCGACCAGCCCGGTCAGCAACAGCGGCCCGACGAAGTCGCGATGTGGCCCGTCGAACACCCAGCGCGCCACGCCGGCGACCAGCAGCGCGTCCAGCGCCAGCGCCACCGCACTGAGCACGTAGACCTCGAACACAGCGCGCTGCGCCAAGCCTGCCGCTGCGGCCGCGAGCAGCAGCAGGCCCAACGCGTACTGCGGCGCGACCTGCTCCCGGAACAATCCGCCGAGCGCAGTGAACGCGACGATCGCCATCGCCAGCGTGGCGGCCGTGCGCCAGGCCCACACGCCAGCACCCGTCGCGCGCCGAAACGCCGGGCTCAGGACCACCGCGAGGACGAACGCCGCGCCCCACGCCAGCAAATACGCGGTGAGATCCTCGGGCTCGACACGCCAGCGGTATGCGGTGTGTGCGTGCGTCCACAGCGCCACCGCGCTCATCGGCACCAGCACCCACGGCGCCCACAGCACGTCACCGCGCACCGCCAGCGCGAGCGGAAGTGCCAGCAGCGCCCATAGCGCGAAGAGCTGCCAGGGGTCGGCGCCGGTCTGGTAGGTCTGGCCGAAGAACGCCAGCAGCCCGCCGATGCCGAGCAGAGCCAGCAAGGCCAGCGGCGCGCGCGCCGGTGTGCGCGGCAGGGCCCCGGCGGAC
>VBDL01000493.1 GCA_005884255.1 Betaproteobacteria bacterium
CACGGTCGCGTCCTCGATGCGGCTGCAGGAACGCACCTGCACCGGGCGCTCGCCCAGGAGGGTCTGTTCAACCCCCAGGCCCACGAGCACATGGCCGGTCAGCGGGCTGGCGATCGCGCCGAGGATGGGGCGGCCATCGCGCACGAGCGAGATGAGCGTTCCGAAGATGAAGCAGTTGGAGATGAACGCCTTGGTACCGTCGATCGGATCAACACCCATCGATAGCGCGCCTCCGCCTGGTACAGGCCATGCTCTTCGCCGAGGATGCCGTGGTCGGCGTATCGCTTCTGGATCAGCAGGCGCATCACTTCTTCCGCGCGCTTGTCGGCGGCGGTCACCGGGGAGTCGTCGCTCTTGTGCTCCACCGGCGTGCCGTTCACGAAGTAAGGTCGGATCACGGCGGCGCTCACTGCCGCCAGTTCGCGCAGGAAGGGCAAAAACCCCTTGCGCCGCGCTTTCCAGGCGGCCGCTGAAGCGAGGGTGTCGGCTCATGCAGTCAATGGGCGATGCCGAGGTCGACACGCTGATGCGCGAGATCGCGGCGCGGCTGACGCGCACTGTCGGCGACGCGGGCACGGTGGCGCGCCTGACCGAAAGCGAGTTCGCCGTGATCCTGCCGCGCGGCAGCTCGGAGCGGGCGAGCCAGCTCGCGCAGCGCGTCCTCGCGGTGCTGTACGAGCCGATCGAGCTGTTCGGCCTGCTGCTCGACGCACGATCGAGCATCGGCATCAGCCTCTTTCCCGGGCACGGCAGCGAGGCCGACGCGCTCATGCGACGGGCCAGCATCGCGCTCGACCAGGCCCGCGCGTCGGGCAACGCGGTCGCGCTGTTCAAGGGCGGGCTCGATCGCGAGTGCGCGCAGCGCCTGTCGCTGATGGGTGAGCTGCGCGGTGCGATCGAGCGCGACGAGCTGCTGCTGTATTGCCAGCCCAAGCTGCAGATCTCGTCCGGGCGGGTGTGCGGGGCCGAGGCGCTGGTGCGCTGGCAGCATCCCCGGCTGGGCGTGATGAACCCCGGATCAGGGCACCTACGACCGCCTGGCGGCGCTGGGCTGCGACATGGCACAGGGCTATTGCATCAGCCGGCCGATCCCGGCGGATCAATTCCAGGCCTGGGAGGCGGAACCGGTGCGACACCACTAAGGCGCAGACCTCAGCGCAACAGCAGCACGACGCCGGACACGATCGCGAACACGAGCACGAAGCCGCGCAGCACGCGCGTGTCGATGCGATGGTGCACCGCGCGGCTGAGCAGCACGCCGAGCAGCAGCGGCGGCAGCAGCTGCATCGCCGCGGTCAGGTGCTGCGCCTGTACCTGGTGGGTGGCGCCCAGCACGGCCAGCGACACCAGTTCGCCGACCAGGAAGCACAGCGCGACGGTGGAGCGCATCACCGGCGGCGGCTGGTGCTGGTAGACCAGCGCCAGCGGCGGCCCGCCGATGCCGGTGGCGGTTTCGGTGATGCCGGTGACCAGGCCCGAAGCGAGGTAGGCGGGCCGCGCCGGCGTGAACGCGGGGGCCAGCAGGCTGGCCACGGCGGCGGCCAGGGTCGCCACGCCGACGAACGTGCTCAGTTGTCCGGGGCTCAGAGCCACCAGCACCCACAGCCCGCCCGCGGTGCCAGCCAGGCGCCCCGCGGTGATCCATCCTGCGCCCGAGCGATCGACGCGCGAGCGCTCGCGCCACAGCACGTACAGGTTCAGCGGCACCATCAGCGCGAGCAGGCACACCGGCAGCAGCCGCGGCTCGAACAGGCCCACCACCGGCGCGACGATCAGTGCGAAGCCGACGCCGGTGGCGCCCTGGACGAAGGCGGCCAGCATCACCGCGGCCGAGATGAGCAGCAGGCTTTGGACGCTCACGCCCGCAACCTGGCAGCACGGCGCGACGCGCGCACGCGCCGGCGTTCGTCGGCGGCCGGCAGATGCAGGCGCTGGATGGGCGCGCGCTCCACCGCGTCGCGCGTGCGCTCGGCCACGCGCCGCATCAGCTCGCGCGCATCCCAATCGAGCGGCCAGCCTTGCCACAGGCGCAGGTGCCCGGCCACGAACACCGCGTCGATCTGGTCGCGATTGCCCAGGCGCACCAGGTCCCAGGTGGTGTCGAAGGTGGTGCACATCTCGGGCGTGTCGGTGTCGACGATCAGGAAGTCGGCCTGCTTGCCGACGGCGATCTCGCCGGTGAGGGTTCCCAGGCCGATGGCGTCGGCGCCGTCGGCGGTGGCGTGGTCGAACCAGGTCCAGCCGCCGCCGCTGGACGCGTCGCCGGCGGCCAGGCCATAGGCCACCTTCTGCGTCGCCTCGGCGGCATCCATCAGGCGGAAGCCGTCACTGCGCGTCGCGTCGGTGCCCAGGCCGAAGCGGATGCCCAGGTGGGCCATCAGGTTCGCCGGCGCCACGGCATTGCCCTTCCACTGGCTGGCCACCGGGTTGTAGCTGACCGCCGTGCCGGTGTCCGCCAGCACGTTCAGCTCCGCCGGGGTGAGCAGCGCGCCATGCGCGATCAGCATCTGCGGCCCGAGCGCGCCGAGGCTGTGCAGCAGTTCGAGCGGGCGCAGCCCGCGCGCCACGATCGAGCGTTCCACCGACGCGAGGTGCTCGTTGACGTGCGTCTGGAAGATCGCGCCCGCCTCGCGGCACAGTGCAGTGGTTGCGCGCAGCATCTCGTCGGAAGCCACCTCCGGCACCGACACCGCCAGCGAGGGATGCACGAGCGCGTTGCCGTCCCAGCGCGCCAGGTGCCCGGCCGCCTTGTCGAGCAGCGCGCGGCGCTGTTGCGGCGTGCTGTCGTTGCCTCCGTCGTTGCACACCAGGCCGAGCACGCAGCGCAGCCCGGCATCGCGCGTGGCCTCGGCCAGCGAGGCGATGTCGCCCTTGGCGCGCGTGCCGGCGTCGCACACGGTGGTGAAGCCGCCGCGCAGCGACTCCAGCGCGGCGAGCTTAGCCGTCAGGTACACGAACTCGTCGTCCAGGCTGGACTCGAGCGGCACCCAGATGCGGCGAAAGATCTCCGAGGGCTCGCCATAGGCCAGCGACTTGCCGAACGCGCGACCGGGCAGGCGCAGCGGCTGCAGGTGGCGGTGGCGTTCGCTCACCGAGGCGGCTGGCCCGACGTCGGCGAACACGCCGCCGGACACGACCACCGCGTGGTCTGGGGCCGGGCCGTCGCGCAGCATCAGCTGCTCGGGCAGCAACAGCAGCTCGCGCGAGCGCAGGTCGTCGGATCGAAGTTCAAGGCTCATGGTGCGGGTCGGTCGGGGGTTCAGTGGGCGGCCGAAGGGGACGCGGAGGGGGCCTCCTCGGCCGCGCGCTGGCGCGCCGGCGCGAACAGCAGGTTCATCACCACCGCGGTCAGCGCGCCCATCGCCAGCCCGTTGCCGAGCAGCACCTGGGCGTTGGGCGGGAACTTGCTGTACAGGCCGGGCACGACGATCGGCAGCAGCCCCATCACCAGCGCGGCGGCCAGCGTGAACATGTGGCCGCGCTCGCGCAGATCCACTTGGCGCAGCATGTCGATGCCCATGGTGCCGATGATCGCGAACACCACCATCGCGGTGCCGCCGACCACCGGCGCGGGAATCGCGCTGGCCAGCCGGCCCAGCGGCGCGCACAGGGCGATCAGCACCAGCAGCAGCCCCGCGGTGGCCGTCACGTAGCGCGAGCGCACGTTGGTGGCGCGCACGATGCCGATGTTCTCACCGCTGGTGATGATCATCGAGGTGCCGAGCACGCCGCCGAGCAGCGACATCAGCGCATCGCCGCGGATCGTCTTCGGCACGTCCTGGCGCATGTCGATCGGCTTGCCGACGATCTCGGCCACCGCCACCGTCTGTCCGGTGGCCTCGACCATCGAGATCACGCTGAAGATCAGCAGCGGGATCGCCGCGACGATGTCGAAGTTGGGCATGCCGAAGGGCAGCAGCGTCGGCAGGCTGAAGACCGGGCCGGCACTGACCGCGCTCCAGTTCATCATGCCCAGCGCCGCGGCCACCAGCGCGCCGGCGGCCAGGCCCAGCAGCACCGACAGCTGGCCCAGCGTGCCCTTGAACAGGCGCGCGAACAGCACCGTGAAGCCGACCGTCGCCAGCGCGAGGAAGATGTTGACCGGGCTCGCGAAGTCGGGCGTGCCGGCCTTGCCGACGATGATGCCGCCGTAGACCTTGACCAGGTTCACCGACACCAGCAGCAGCAAGGTGCCGATCACGATGCGCGGGAAGAACTTCAGGCAGCGCGTGAACACCGGCAGCATCAGGAAGTAGAACAGCGCGGTCAGGATCACGGCGCCGCAGGCGGTGGGCAGGTCGCGTTGCTGCGCCAGCGTCACGAACATCACGATGGGCGCGCCGCCGGGCACCATGATGAACGGCAAGCGCGCGCCGAACTTCAACGGGCCGAAGGCCTGCAGCACCGAACCGAGCCCGCACACCAGGAAGGTCGCGCTGATCAGGTTGATCGTCAGGTCGGACGACAGGCCGAGCGCCTTGCTCACCAGGAACACCGAGGTGATGGGCACCGCGGCCATCGCCAGCACATGCTGCAGCCCGAACACCAGCAGTTGCGACCAGGGCAGCACCTCGTTGACCGGGGCGGTGGAAGGGGAGGAAGACATCGTGTGACCTC
>VBDL01000494.1 GCA_005884255.1 Betaproteobacteria bacterium
GATGCGCGCGATCGGCTTGGTGGAGTACAGGCACTGCGGCGGCCACGGCACGGCGTACAGCGCCTTCAGCCCGCGCGCCGTGAACGCGCGCTCGATGCCGGGGCGCTGGTGGCGCCACAAGCGGCGCGCGTCGTCGTAGGAGCGCGTGATGAAGGGCACCGAGTCGGCGCCGGCGATCGGGATTTGCGCGACCAGGCCGCTCATGATCGTCTCGCCGGCCTCGATGCGCCCGGGCGACGTGATCTGTCTGCGATTCATGGCGAACTCCTCCGGAGAAGAGCCTACATGTGCGACGGCATCCACAGCGCGATCCCCGGGACGAACCACAGCAGCAGCACGAAGGCGACCATCAGCCAGAACAGCGGCATAGCGGTGCGCGCGATCGAGCCGATGTCGCGCTTCGTCAGCCCTTGCAGCACGAAGAGGTTGAAGCCCACCGGCGGCGTGATCTGCGCCATCTCGACGACCAGCACGATGAAGATGCCGACGCAGCAGCACCGCCATCGTCAGCACCACCATCGAGATGCCGTCGAGGAAGCAGCCGAGCACGATGAAAAAGCCCACCAGCAGCAGCATCAGCAGGAAGGGGCTCAGGTTCAGCGCGCCGATGAACTCCGCGAGGTGACGCGGCAGGCCGATGAAGCCCATCGCCAAGGTGAGGAAGGCGGCGCCGGCGAGGATGAGGCCGATCATGCAGTACACACGTGTCGCCGCCGTGAGCCCGTCGCGAAAGCTCTGCCACGACAGCGAGCCCTCGATCGCTGCCAGCACCAGCGAGCCGCCGACGCCCAGCGCCGCCGCCTCGGTGGCGGTGGCCAGGCCCGAGTAGATCGAGCCGAGCACCACGCCGATCAGCGACACCACGGGGATCAGGTGGCGCGACGCGTAGATCTTCTGGCGCAGCGTGGTGCTGGCTTCGGCGGGCGGCACCTCTTCGGGATGGCGCAGCGCCCACACGACGATGTAGCCCATGAACACCAGCGCGAGCAGAATGCCGGGCAGCACACCGGCGATGAACAGCTTGGCGATCGACACGTTGGCTGCGACGCCGTAGACGATCATGATGATCGACGGCGGGATCAGCAGGCCCAGCGTGCCCGCGCCGGCGAGCGTGCCCACCGCCATGTGGTCGGGGTAGCCGCGGCGCTTGAGTTCCGGCAGCGTGATCTTGCCGATCGTGGCGCAGGTGGCGGCGCTCGAGCCCGACACCGCGGCGAAGATGGCGCAACCGATCACGTTGGTGTGCAGCAGGCGCCCGGGCAGCCGGTTGATCCACGGCGCCAGGCCCTTGAACATGTCCTCCGACAGCTTGGTGCGAAAGAGGATCTCGCCCATCCACAGGAACAGCGGCAGCGCGGTCAGCGTCCAGCTGGAGGTCGAGCCCCAGATGGTCAGCATCATGCTGTCGCCCACTGGGCGCTGCGTGAAGAACTCCATCGCCATCACGGCGACACCGAGCAGCGACAGGCCGATCCACAGGCCCGAGCCGAGCACCGCGAGCAGCAGCGCGATCAGCAGAATAGCGATCAGTACATCCATCGCATCACTCCATGTGCGCGGCCTGGCCGGCCGGTGTCTGAAAGAAAAACTCGACGCCGCGCAGCCGTGCCGCGAGCGCGTCGACGAAGCCGAGCGCGAAGCCGAAGCAGCCGAGCGCCATGGCGATCTGCGGAATCCACAGCGGCGTGGCATCGGCGCCCGGCGACACGTCGTGCGTCAGGTACGACATCCACACCAGGCGAGCGGCGAACCAGCTCATGTAGCCCGACAGCGCGAGGCCGGCTGCGAGGCTCCACAGCTCGAAGGCGGCGCGCGCGCGGCCCTGCAGGCGATCCAGCAGCAGCGTCACGCGGATGTGCTCGCCGCGCTGCAGCGTCTGCGGCAGCGCAAGGAACAGCGCCGCGGCGATGCAGTAGCCGGCATAGGCATCGAGCCCGGGAATGTCCCAGCCCATCTGGCGCGCCAGCACGCCGAGTGAGACGGTTGAAAAGGTGGCCACCATGCTCAAGCAGGCGAGCAGCGCAAGCAGCCGGTAAAACATCGAGACGAACGCATGCATGTCACAGACTCCATGAGGGCGTGATCCAGCGGACACCGCGGATCCGGCTTTGCCGGGCCGCTGGTGTCGCCCCCTTGAGGGGGAGCGGCGAAGCCGCTTCGGGGGTGGTCTTCAGTTCGTTCGGTAAGCGTCGATGATCTGTTGACCCTCGGGCCCGGCAGTCTTCAGCCACTCGGTGGTCATGCGGCCGCCGATCAGTCGCAGCTCGCGCTTGAGCATCTCTGAAGGCGGCGACACCTTCATGCCCTTGGAAGCCAGCTCCTTCAGGTACTCGGCATCCTTCTGCTCGCTCACCTTCCAGCCGCGCGCCTCGGCGGCGGCGGCAGATTTGACCAGCGCGTCCTGCGTCGGCCTGTCCAGCGCGTCGAAGGCCTGCTTGCTGACGACGATGGCGTTCTTCGGCAGCCATGCATTCACCGAGTAGAAGTACTTCACGCTCTCGTACAGCTTGTTCTCGACGCCGCTGGCACTGGACGTGAGGAAGTTCTCCACCGTGCCCGTGGCCAGCGCCTGGCCGAGCTCGGCGAGCTGGATCGTCGTCGGCTGCGCACCGGCGTACTGCGCGATGCGCGAGGTCGCCGGGTTGTAGGCGCGCATCTTCGTACCCTTCAGGTCCGCCACCGATTCGATCGGCTTGGTGCTGTACAGGCTCTGCCCCGGCCACGGCGACGTGAACAGCAGCTTCATACCCTGGCTCGCGAGCAGCTTCTCCAGATGCGGGCGCGCGATGTCGGCGAGGCGCTTCGCATCGGCGTAGCTGTCGGCGAGGAAGGGAATCGAATCGACACCGAACAGCGCGTTCTCGTTGGCCGCGCTGGACAGCAGGAACTCGCCGGCCTGCGTCTGGCCGCTCTGCACCGCGCGCTTGATCTCGTTCGCCTTGTACAGCGAGCCGTCCGGATGCAGCGTGATCTTCAGCTTGCCGCCGCTTAGCCTTTCGACCTCGCTGGCGAACTGCTGCACGTTCTCGGTCTGGAAGCTGCCGACCGCATAGCCGGTGGGAAGGTCCCACTTGGTTTGCGCCGAGACGGCGAGCGACATCGCGCCGAGCAATGCGGCGATCAGGAACGACTTCATGGAACCCTCCGGTTAGAAGCTGGCCAATTGACGATTGAGCAGGTCGGTCACCAGCATCGCGCCCGGCGCGTGCGTGATGCAGAACTCGGGGCGCGCGCGCTGCAGCGCCTCTTGCGGCGTGACGCCGCAGGCCCAGAACACCGGCAGCTCGTCGGGCAGCACCTCGACGGCGTCGCCGTAGTCCGGGCGCGAGAGATCGGCGATGCCGATCAGCGACGGGTCGCCCAGATGCACCGGCGCGCCGTGCACATCGGGAAAGCGCGACGTGATCTGGATCGCGCGGATCGCGGCCGCCGCGCGCAGCGGCCGCATCGTGACCACCATCGGCCCGCGGAACGGCCCCGCCGCTGCGGTCTCGATGCTCGTGCGGAACATCGCGACATTCTTGTTCTGGTCGATGTGGCGCAGCGTCAAACGAGCAGCCGAGCACGAAGCTGACCAGGTCGTCGCGCCACAGGTCGCGCACGTCGGTCGGCTCGTCGACCAGCTCGCCATGGCGCCACACGCGGTAGCGCGGCACGTCGCTGCGGATGTCGAGGTCGTGGCCTAGGCGCGGCAGGCGCGGGTCGCCGGGCTCGGACATCGCGAGCACCGGGCAAGGCCGCGGGTTGCGCTGGCAGTAGCGCAGGAAGTCATCGGCCAGCTCGCGCGGCAGAATGACGACGTTGCCCTGCACATGCGACCGTGCCAGTCCGCTGGTGTGGCCCGTCCACTGGCCACTGCGTGCCGCGTGCCGCACGGCCAGTGCGCTGCTGAGATCGATGCTGTCCGCCACGGTGTTCATGGGGCGGATTGTGGAAAGCGCAAGGCGCCTGCGCAAACGCAAAGTTTTTCTATCAGCTCATCGACTTTTCTTCTGACGCGCCGGTGCCGCGCCGACGAAGGCCAGCGCCGCGTCGACCACCGCTTGCGTGACGGTGGAGGTCGGGTCCTCGCGGAAGCTGGCGTGCAGCGACAGCGGCGCCAGCGACTCATCGCAGCGCAACGCGCGGATCGGCTGCCGCTGCGCCAGCCGCTGCGCCGCGGCCAGCGGCAAGGTGGCGACGCCGAATCCGCCTTCGACCAGCTGCACCATCGCCGAGATCGACGAGATGGTGTGCACGCGCGGCAGCTCCACGCCCTTGCGGCGAAACAGGTCCAGCAGGTCGACGTGCGGCTGCGAGCCGCGCTGGAACGTAAGCAAATCGAAGCGCGCCAGCTCGGCCAGTGTGTAGCGGCGCTTCGCGTGAAGCACCGCATGGCCGACGAACACCATCTCCATCGGTGGCAGCGCGCGCGTGCGCACGCCCTCGCCCACCGCGGGCAGCGCGGCGAAAGCGAGATCGAGTGTGCCGCGGCGCACCTGCTCGATGAGCACCGGCGTCGGCT
>VBDL01000509.1 GCA_005884255.1 Betaproteobacteria bacterium
GGCCACGGCCGACAGCAGCTCCGGCGGACACACCTCGATGCGCTCGGGCTGGCCCACTGGCTGCGGCTCGGGCAGCGCGCCAGACCAGGCGCGGGAGAGTCGACGGCGAAGCGGGTGCCACATGATGTCCGCCATTGTTCCGGGACGGCGCCGGCCGCAGCGGGCGGAGAAAGGGCGCAAAGAGCGGTCATTTCTCACACCTCGCAAGCCCCGATGGCCGGGCCACGGCCCGGGCGCTACGCTGCGCGCACAACAACGGGAGGCCAGACATGAAGAAATGGGTGTGGCGCGGCGCGATGGCGCTGATGGCGGTGGCCTTGCTGGGCGCTTTTTCGCTGTGGGTCTATGCCCGGCGCGCACTGCCGCAGACCGAAGGCGCGCTGCGCGTGGCCGGCCCCGCCAGCGAGATCCGCATCGAGCGCGACGAGCACGGCATCCCCACGCTGCATGCCGCGTCGGAGCGTGACGCGATGTTCGGCCTCGGCTTCGTGCATGCGCAAGACCGGCTGTGGCAGCTCGAGACGCACCGGCGCATTGCCGCCGGCCGCCTCGCCGAGGCCTTCGGCGAAGGTGCGCTCGACACCGACCGCTTCCTGCGCGCGCTCGGCGTGCGCCGCGCGGCCGCCGCGCAGTGGGCGCAGATGCAGGCCGCCGGCCACAGCGAGGCGCGCGACGCGCTGCTGGCCTACACCGCCGGCGTGAATGCCTTCCTGCACCAGCACCTGCGCGCCCGGCCGCCGGAGTTCGTGATCCTCGGCATCGAGCCGGAGGACTGGACGCCGGTGGACAGCCTCGCCTGGGGCATCATGATGGCGTGGGACCTCGGCGCCAACTGGACCACCGAGCTGCTGCGCATGCGCCTGGCGCGCAAGCTGCCGGTGGAGCGCATCAACGAGCTGATGCCGCCGTATCCGGGCGAGAAGCCGCTGCCCACCGTCGACTACGCGGCGCTGTTCCGCTCGCTGCAGGGGGATGGCCACGTTGCCGATGCGGCGCTCGACCGGCTGCTCGCCGCCGCGCCGAGCTCAGGGCTGGAAGGCGAAGGTTCGAACAACTGGGTGGTGGCCGGCGCGCACACCGACAGCGGCAAACCCCTGCTGGCCAACGACCCGCACCTGAAGCTCAGCGCTCCGGCGCTGTGGTACTTCGCGCGCATCGATGCACCCGGCCTGCAGGTCGCCGGTGCCACGCTGCCCGGCGTGCCGATGGTGGTGCTCGGCCAGAACCAGCACATCGCCTGGGGCTTCACCAACACCGGGCCCGACGTGCAGGACCTCTACCTCGAGCGCTTGAAGCCCGACGATGGATCGCAATACCAGACGCCCGAGGGCTGGGCCAAGTTCGACGTCGTCGAGGAGACCCTCAAGATCAAGGGCAGGCCCGAGCTGAAGATCCGCGTGCGCACGACGCGGCATGGTCCGGTGATCTCCGATGCCGGCATCAGCGACGATTTGATCGGGCCGAAAGGGAGGCCCGCGTACGCCGTCGCGATGCGCTGGACGGCGCTCGACGCCGATGCCGATTCGGTGGGCGTCGGCCTCGCGTTCAACCACGCGGCCTCGATGCAGGAGTTCGTGCGCGCATCACGCGGCTGGGTCGCGCCGATGCAGAACATGGTGGTGGCCGACGACCAGGGCCACATCGGTTTCGTTGCGCCGGGCCGCGTGCCGCTGCGCAAACCGGAGAACGACCTGAAGGGCCTGGTGCCGGCGCCCGGCTGGGATGCGCGCTACGACTGGGCTGGCTGGGTGCCGGCCGACGAGACGCCGCGCGAGTTCGACCCGCCGCGCGGCTTCATCGCCACCGCGAACCAGCGCGTCACCGCGCCCGAGTACCGGCATTTCCTCACCAGCGAATGGGCCCCGCCGTTCCGCCAGCAGCGCATCGAAGAGCTGCTGCGTGCGCGGGAGCGACATAGCGTCGACAGCCTGGCTGCCATGCAGGCCGACGTGAAGTCGCTCGCCGCGGTGCCGCTGCTGCCGTGGCTGGCGAAGGCAAGCTCCAGCCATCCCCTGGCCGCGCAGGCCAGGCAGGCGCTGCAGGGCTTCGACGGCACGATGGATGCGGATCGCGCCGCACCGTTGATCTACTGGGCCTGGCTGCGCCAGCTCACGCAAGGCGTGTTCGCCGACGAGGTGGGCACGCCGCTGTACGAGCGCTCGCTCGGCGGCCGCAGCTACCGCGATGCGCTGGAAGCGGTGCTCGAGCGCAACGACACCTGGTGGTGCGACGACAAGAACACGCCCGATGTGGTGGAGACCTGCGCGGCGCAGGTCGATGCCGCGCTGACGCGTGCGCTGGAGGAGTTGCAGGCGCGCTTCGGCAGCGATGTTTCGCAATGGCGCTGGGGCGATGCGCACCAGGCGCGCTCCGAGCATCGGCCGTTCAGCCGCGTGAAGGTGCTGGCGCGCTTCTACGAGCTGCGCGCACCGGTGGGCGGCGACACCTACACGATCAACGTGTCACGCGTGAACTACCGGCCCGATGCGACGACCGGCGAGCTGTACCTCGACGAGCACGGGCCCAGCCTGCGCGCGATCTACGACGTGGGCGACCTGTCGCGCTCGCGCTTCATGCATTCGAGCGGGCAGAGCGGCATTCCGTGGTCGCCGCTGTACCGCAGCTTCGTGCCGCGCTGGGCGAAGGTGGAATACGTGCCGGTGTGGGCCGGAGCGCCTGAGCACACCCTCACGCTGACACCGCAGCATCCGTAGGGGTGGTCACATCAGCATGTTGTTGCGGATGAGCCCGACCGCGATGCCTTCGAGCGCGAAGTCGACATCCCCGAAGGGCACGACGATGGTCTTGAAATCGGGGTTCTCGGCGATGAGTTCGATGCTCGTGCGTGTGCGCCGAAAGCGCTTGACGGTGACGTCGTCGCCCAGCCGTGCGACCACGATCTGCCCGTTCTTCGCATCGCGCGCCTTCTGCACCGCCAAGAGGTCGCCATCCATGATGCCGGCGTCGCGCATGCTCATGCCGCGCACCTTGAGCAGG
>VBDL01000510.1 GCA_005884255.1 Betaproteobacteria bacterium
GAGGGCGTGTTCGACATCAACACGGTGATGGCCGGCATCCTGGTGCTCACCGGTTTCGCGCTGGCGCTGGATGCTGCGGTGGGCCGCATCGAGCAGCGGCTGATGAAGTGGCAGCCCAAGGCGGGCGAGACCGAGAAGCTTTGAGCCCCCGGGTCCGGAGTACCGGACCCACCCCCCGCGGGGGTGCGGGGCCGCTTGGGAGCGGCCCGGCGCTGGCCGCGCGCTTTGACGCCCGCGAGGGCGCTGCTACGCTCGACCCATGCCGCTGCGTGTGCTGTCGTCGCTGAAGTCGCGCCTGGCGTTGGCCGGCGCGCTGCTGATTGCCGCCAGCGTACTGATCGGCGCCACGGGCGCGCTGAACCTGGTCGACTTGCACATCAACGACGCGCTGCTCGACAGCGAAGCGGCCCAGGCGCGCACGCTGGCGCGCGTGGCGTCGAACCGCCTGGTCGCGCGGCAGGCGATCCTGCGGCGCCTGTCGCAGGACCTTCCGCCGTTGGCCGAGCGCGCCACGGTGCTGGACTGGCTGCGCGGCAAGACGGTGCTGCTCAGCAGCTTCGATTCGCTGTTCGTCACCACGCCCAGCGGTGAAAGCGTTGCGCTGGCCAACGCCGATGGCGTGCGCGCCAATTCCATGAGCCTGGCCGACCGGCCCTACTTCCAGCGCACGCTGCAGCAGCGCACGCCGCAGATCTCCGACCCGGTGGCCTCGCGCGTCACGGGCCATCCGACCATCATCTTCACGCAGCCGGTCTTGGCCGCCGACGGCACGCTGCGCGCCGTGCTCGGTGCCTCGCTGCGCCTGAGCTCGCGCGACCTGCTGGTGGACTTGACCGACGATGACCGCAGCGACGAGTCCGGCCACGTCACCGCGATCATCGACCGCGAAGGCCGCCTGATCGCGCACGCCGACCCGGCGCTGATCCTGCAACCTGCGGAGCGCGACCCTCACCTCGCGGTGGCCATCGCCACCTGGCGCGCCAATGGCTCGCCGTTCGCCATCCAGGGCCAGTCGTGGCGCAGCGATGGGCACTACGTGGGCCTGGCGGGCATTCAGGCGGCCGACTGGTTCGTCGTGCGCGCGATCGACGAGGAGCGCGTGCTCGGCGGCGTGGCGCTGGCGCGGCGCCGCGCGATTGCGCTGATGCTGGCCACCGCGCTGCTCGGCGGCGCGGCGCTGTGGGCCGCCACCTACTGGCTGATGCGCCCGTTCGACCGGCTGAAGCGGCGCGCCGCGGCGATGTCGGTGCTCGACGGCGAGGGCGCCGACGAGCCGTGGCCCAGCGGCCGCGGCGAGATCGGCAGCTTGGCCGCCGTGCTGCGCGAGGTCGAGCAGCGCAACCGCGCCAGCGTGCAAGAGCGCGCGCAGTTGCTGCGGCAGATGCATTCGGTGCTGGAGCATGCGGCGGTGGGGCTGCTGGTGACCATCGATCGAAAGATGGTGCTCGTCAGCGGCGCGCTCTGCCGCCTGTTCGGCTACGAGGAAGACGAGCTGACCGGTCAGCCGGCGCGCCTGCTGTTCGCCAGCGACGAGGTCTACGCGGCGCTCGGGCCCCAGGTGGCGCAGGCCTTTGCCGATCACGGCCAGTTCGATGGCGAGCTGCCCTTCGTCAAGCGCGACGGCAGCCTGATGTGGGGCCGGCTGGTCGGCCGCCCGGTGGCGCCACACAACCCGGCGGCGGGAACGATCTGGGTCATCGACGACGTGAGCGTGCTGCGCGAGCAGCGCGAGCGCCTCGAATGGGCGTCGACGCACGACTCGCTGACCGGCCTCGCCAACCGCGCCGCCTTCGAGCGCGCACTCGATCGCCAGCTCGCCGACCGCAGCGCTGCCAGCGGGCGCCCGTTCTGCGTGATGGCGCTGGACCTCGACTACTTCAAGGCCGTCAACGACCGCGGCGGCCATGCGGCCGGCGACGCGCTGCTGCAGGACCTGTCATCGCTGATGGCCAAGCGCCTGCGGCGCAGCGACATGCTGGCGCGCCTGGGCGGCGACGAGTTCGGCGCGCTGCTCGTCAACTGCGATGAGCCCACCGCTCTGAAAGTGGCCGAGTCGATGCGCGAGCAGGTGGCGCAGTACCACCTGCGCTGGCAGGGCGAGGACTACGGCGTGGGCATCAGCATCGGCGTGGTCGAGGTCGACGCGCGCTACGCCAACCGCGCCGCGGCGATGGCCGCGGCCGACGAGGCGTGCTACGACGCGAAGGGCGCCGGGCGCAACCAGGTGCGCCCGGCGGCCCGCGCTTAAGTTACTTCGAGGTCGGCATCGCGAACTCGGCGCCCTTGGGCGTGCTCTCCGGCCAGCGCTGCATCACCGACTTCTGCTTGGTGTAGAAGCGCACGCCTTCCTCGCCATACGCGTGCATGTCACCGAACAGACTGCGCTTCCAGCCGCCGAAGCCTTGCCAC
>VBDL01000511.1 GCA_005884255.1 Betaproteobacteria bacterium
AGACGGCCCTGGACCTGGCCCATCGACGAGCCGAGGCGATGGACCGGTGTGCCGCGCACACGCCCGGCGGATTGCTGGCCGTCACCGGACTCGGGTCCGAGGCGATCGATCGTCTGTGCGCGCGCACCGGCCTGGCGATCGCGATTCGCAACGGCCCGGACAGCGTCGTGCTCGGCGGACCCCATGCGGCGCTGGACCTGGCCGAGCGCGCCCTTGCCGCGCAGAGTGTGCGCTGCACCCGGCTGCGGGTGGGCGTCGCCTCGCACACCCCCTGGATGCGCGACGCCGCCGAAGACTTCCTGCAAACGCTTTCGCAAGTGAGCTTCGACAAGCCGCACACCACGCTGTTCAGCAACGCCGCCGACCGAATCCGCGACGATGCCGGCGCAAGGAACGCGCTGGCCGCACAGATCGCTTCCACGGTGCGGTGGGACGAGTGCATGGAAAACATCCGCGCCCGCCGAGTGACGTGCGTGCTGGAGATCGGCCCGGGCCAGGCGTTGGCGCGCATGTGGAACGAACGCTATCCCGACGTTCCGGCGCGTTCCTGCGACGAGTTCCGCAGCGCGGCCGGCGTCGCGAAATGGGTGGCGGCTCTCCGGTGAGGTCAATCTATTGCACGCCGCCGACCAGCCGCATCAGCAGCGCCGCCGTGCGCTGCCGCAGCGGTGTCGCGCGTTGGTGCGCGGGCGTGACGAGGCACAAGGTGGTCTTGATCTCGGGCTGCTTGATGGGTGTCACGGCCAGCCGCCTGCGATGCGGGAACGAGCGGATCGCATCCTCGCCGAGCGCCGCGTGCCCGATGCCGGCGCTCACCAGGTCGAGGATCGCGGGCACGCTGGACACCTCCCATTCGACGCGCAGTGGCACGCCCGCCATCGCCGCGGCCGACTCCATCAACTTGCGGAAGATCTGGCCGCGCTCCGGCATCACGAACGGAAGCTTCGACAGCTGCCGCAGCGCCACCGGCCCGGCCGGCGCCTGATCGGCCGGGCTGACGAGGCACAGCCGCTCGTCCCGCAACGGCCGGATTTCCAGCGACGGCAAGGGCTCCGGGCTGTAGACCAGCCCGAGATCGGCCCGCCCCGAGGCGAGCCATTCAGTGATGTGCACCGAGAAGCCTTCGATGATGGCCAGGCGCGCCTTCGGCATCTCGTCGCGGAACGCGCGGATCAGCGGCAGCGTGTGCAAGCGCGCCAAGGTCGGCGGCATCGCGATGGCGATGTGGCCGGTCGGCTCGTCGCGTTGCGCGGCGAGATCTTCCTTCGTCTGCGCCACGAGGTGCAGGATGCCGTGGCAGTGGTCGAGCAGCCGCCGGCCGGCCTCGGTGAGCCGCACGCCGCGGCCATGGCGCAGCAGCAGCGGCTCGCGCAACTCGACTTCCAGTGCGCGCACCTGGCGGCTCAGTGCCGGCTGCGCCACGCCCAGCACGAGCGCGGCCTTGCTGAAGCTGCCGTGCTCGGCCACATGCACGAAGGTTTCGAGCTGGTTCAGGTTCACCCGCGCATCTTCGCACGAGCCATGCCGCAATGGCATATCAGCTAGCGTCTGCCAGCGCTTGTTCGAGGGGGGTGGCGCCGACAGAATCGCCGGCAATGAACATCACCGGCATCTCATCGATGGCCACTCGCCAGCTTCTGGTCGAGGTGGCCGACGCCTGGAGGCAGCGCGGCCTCGGCGAGGTGGCGTTCGAATCGGTGGGCGGCGTCTACGCCGCGAGGCGCGTGCACGACGGCGAGCGGTTCGACCTCGTCGTGCTCGCCGCCGATGCGATCGACAAGCTCCTTGCTGCCGGCCGCATCGTTGCGGGCAGCAAGGTGGACCTCGCGCGCTCTCATGTCGCGATCGCGGTGCGCCGCGGCGCGCGCAAGCCTGCTATCGACACCCGGGACGCGTTGCGCGACGCGGTGCTGTCGGCACGCAGCGTGGGCTACTCCACCGGCCCGAGCGGCGTGGCGCTGCAGAAGCTCTTCGATCGCTGGGGCATCGCCGAG
>VBDL01000488.1 GCA_005884255.1 Betaproteobacteria bacterium
GATGGCGGCGCGCTGCAGGCTGGCCAGGAGCGGCGCGCGGCCCAGGGTCACGTGGTTGCGGTGGTGCTTCGGGATCACGCGGTTGTAGTCGGGGAACTTGCCTTCGACCAGCTTGGTCACGAACTCCATGCCGCTGAACGCGAACTTGGCCTGGTTGCCGGCGAAGCGCATCTCGATCGGTTCGTCTCCGCCCTCCTTGTCGTCCTTCAGGAGGCGCTGCAGCTCGAGCACGGTCTTGCGCGGAAGAATGACCTCCTGCTTCGGGATGTCGTTCTCCAGCGTGGCCTGGGCCAAGGCCAGGCGGTGGCCATCGGTGGCCACCAGCGTGAGGGTCTTGCCTTCGGCGACGAAGAGGATGCCGTTGAGGTAGTAGCGGATGTCGTGCACCGCCATCGCGAAGTGCACCTGGTTGATCAGCCCGCGCAGCGTCTTCTGCGGCACGCTGAAGGCCGGGCCGAAGTCGACCGCCTCGTTGACCAGCGGGAAGTCGTCGGCCGGCAGCGTCTGCAGGGTGAAGCGGCTCTTGCCGCCGGTCAGCGTGAGCTTGTTCTTGTCCGCCGCCAGGCTCACCACCTGATCGTTCGGCAGGCTGCGCAGGATGTCGATCAGCTTGCGTGCGCCGACGGTGGTCGAGAAGTTTGCGTCGTCACCGCCCAGCTCGCCGCTCGTGCGCACCTGGATCTCCAGATCGCTGGTCGTGAACTCGACCGAGCCGCCGGTCTTGCGCAGCAGCACGTTGGCGAGGATCGGCAGCGTGTGCCGCCGCTCGACGATGCCGGATACCGCCTGCAGGGCCCCCAACAATTTTTCCTGCGGAGCTTTCAAGACAATCATGTCTTCCTCTTTACTTAGTCGTTTTAGTAGAGCCGGGTCGGATCTGTGGAGAACGCTATTTTCGCCTGATTTATCAAGGCCTTACGGCCTGGTGAACCCTGTGGGCTCGAGGCCGGTTTGCGCCGCGTGAACTTATAACAACTTGCCCGCGGGCGCCCGGCCTGTGGATAGCCGGGCAGTTGCTCGAAACTTGTCCCCAGGCTTGTTCCTTGACGGCGCTGCATCGCTCGTGCTTCAACCCTTGAGCGTCTGCTCGAGCACGTGCAGCTGCTGGTTCAGCTCGGTGTTCTTCTGCCGCTCGCCGGCGATCTTGCGCACCGCGTGCAGCACCGTCGTGTGGTCGCGCCCGCCGAACAGCTCGCCGATCTCGGGCAGGCTCTTCTGCGTCAACTCCTTGGCCAGGTACATCGCGATCTGCCGCGGCCGCGCGATGCTCGCCGGGCGCTTCTTCGAGTACATGTCGGCGACCTTGATCTTGTAGAAGTCGGCCACCGTCTTCTGGATGTTCTCGACGCCGATCTGCCGGTTCTGGATCGACAGCAGGTCCTTCAGCGCCTCGCGTGCGAGCGCGATGTTGATGTCCTTCTGGCTGAAGCGCGAATACGCCAGCACCTTGCGCAGCGCGCCTTCGAGCTCGCGCACATTGGCGCGCACGTTCTTGGCGACGAAGAAGGCCACGTCCTCCGGCATCGAGGTGCCCTCGGCCTCGGCCTTCTTGATCAGGATGGCCACGCGCATCTCGAGCTCCGGCGGCTCGATGGCCACCGTGAGGCCGGCGTCGAAGCGCGACGTCAGGCGCTCGTCGATGTCCACCAGCCCCTTGGGGTAGGTGTCGCTGGTCATGATGATGTGCGCGCGCTTGGCCACCAGCGCCTCGAAGGCGTTGAAGAACTCTTCCTGCGTGCGGTCCTTGCCGGCGAAGAACTGCACGTCGTCGATCAGCAGCAGGTCCAGCGAGTGGTACTTGGCCTTCAGCTCGTCGAAGGTCTTGCGCTGGTAGTTCTTCACCACGTCGGAGATGAACTGCTCGGCATGCAGGTAGAGCACGCGCGCGTCCGGCCGGTCGCGCAGCAGCGCATTGCCCACGGCGTGGATCAGGTGCGTCTTGCCGAGGCCCACACCACCGTAGATGAACAAGGGGTTGTACATCTGCCCCGGCGCACCGGCCACATGCAGCGCCGCGGTGCGCGCCATCTGGTTGGCGCGGCCGGGCACCAGCGTGTCGAAGGTCAGCGCGGTGTTCAGGCGATGCCGCGGCAGGGCCGCGGCCGGTGCGTGTCGCGGCTCGAGCGCCGGCGCATTGGCGGCGGTTGGCGACAGGCCGGCGAGCGCATCGCCGGCACGCACCAGGCGAGGCCCGGCAATCGGTTCGCTGCCCGGCAAGGGCCGGCCCATCGGCGTTTCGCGCGCCGCCAGCGTCAGCTCCAGCCGCACCGGCTTGCCGGCCAGCTCGCTGAGCACGCTTTCGATGCGCGGCGCGTACTGCGCGCGGATCCAGTCCAGCTTGAAGCGGTTGGGCACGCGCACCGACGCGACCGCGCCGCCGGCGCCCTGGTCGGTGACGTCGGCAGCCGGCAAGGGCCGGATCCAGGTATTGAATTGCTGTTCAGGCAACTCGGCGGCCAAGCGCTCGCAGCCGCGCTGCCAGAGTTCTGCGTTCATTGTGGAAAACTTGTTCTCGCAGCGCCAGCATTGTACCGGCGCATCGACAGCGAAGCCGTGGTTATCCACAGTTCGCGGACCCCCGTCAAGCCCCCGGCCCGCCCGCATCGCGCGGTGCAAGTCATTGACCGGAAAAGA
>VBDL01000489.1 GCA_005884255.1 Betaproteobacteria bacterium
ACCGAGCCGGTGCTGCGCATCGCGCTGCTGACGGACGCCGACGCCAGCACCCAGGCGCGGGTGGCCACCGAACTGGCACGCCAGCTGGCGCCCGCGGCCCGCGTGGAACTCAGCGTTGCCAGCCCGCCCGATGGCACCGCGGCGTGGGCGGTGACCGCGGGCCCCGGCCTGGCCCTCGCCCGCGCCGATGCGCTGCAAGCCGCGCGCGACGGCGGTGGCGCGGCGCTGCGCATCGTCGCCCCGATGTTCCCGGAGGAAGTGCATGTCATCGTGCGCGCCGATTCGCCGCTGAACTCCATTCAGCATCTCAAGGGCAAGCGCATCAACGTCGGCCCTGCCGCGGGTGCGCGGGCGCGCACCGCGGCGCGGCTGTACGAGGCGCTCTTCGCGGCACGCTTGCCTGCCTCGGCCGCCGGCGCGCTGCCGCTGGACGCGGCCCTGCGCCAGCTGCTCGATCGCAAGGGGCTGGACGCGATGATCCTCGTCGATGCTCAGCCTTCAGCGTGGCTGGCGGCGCAGCGCCCGGAGACCCT
>VBDL01000490.1:0-1377 GCA_005884255.1 Betaproteobacteria bacterium
GCCGCCGCCGAGGATGGCGTGCGACACCTTGGCCGCGCCGCCGCCGTTGTCCACGTAGTTGCGGATCGCATTGGCGCCGCGCGAGCTGCCGTAGAGCACGAGCTTCGCCGCCCCGGTGGCCTTGAGCACCTGGTCGACCTCGGCGGCGAGCGCGCGCATGTGCTCGTCGCTGGAGCTGCGGCCGGGCTGCGGCTTGTCGTCCTCGTCGCGCGCCAGCGGGTAGGGCAGGTCGATCGCATGCAGCCGCTCGCGTGGCCAGCCGTTGCTCTCGAAGCGCCACAGCATGGTCGTCCACTGCGCGGCGCTGTCGCCGTTGCCGTGCACGAACACGATGGGCGGCAACGCCTGCTGCGGCGGCGGCGTGGCGCAGCCCGCGCCGAGCAGCAGCAGTGCGGCGCTCGCCGCGCGCAGCCACGCGCGGCGGGTGAGGGCGTTCAGCATCGAGGGTCTCCTGGATTTGTTCTCAGAGATCGCGCAGTGCCGGCAGGCCCGGCAGCCCGGTGGCGCTGCGCACCGCATTGAGCACGGCGCGCGCGGTGACCTCGGCCGCCAGCGCACCGAGCACCGCCATCTGCCCCGGCCTGGATGCCGCGCAGGTGGCCAGCGCGAACATCGTGTCGCCGTCGTGCAGCGTGTGCACCGGGTTGATCGTGCGCGCCAGCCCGTCGTGCGCCATCGTCGCCAGCTTGTTGGCCTGCGTCTTGGTCAATTGCGCGTCGGTGGCCACGATGCCGATGGTGGTGGCCATGCCGATCTGCAGGCGCTCGGGCAACTCGCCGCGGATGAAGGCTTCGGTGCTGTTCACCAAGCCGTGGCCATCGGGCGTGCGGGCGCCGGCGATGGCACGGCCGGTCGCGGGATCGATCACGTCGCCGATCGCGTTGACGGCGACCAGCGCACCGACGGTGATCGCGCCGACCCGGATCGATGCGGTGCCGATGCCGCCCTTCATCGCGCGCTCGATGCCGAACAGCTTGCCGAGCGTGGCGCCCGCACCTGCGCCGACGCAGCCTTGTGCCGGTGCTTCGGTGCTGGCTGCGACGCAAGCCGCATAGCCGGCATCGGCATCTGGCCGAATCTTCGCCTCCGTTTGCAGCCAGAGATCGAACAGCACCGCAGCCGGCACGATGGGCATCCGACCGCGAGGCCGTGGCCATGCTCGTCGAGCCAGCGCATCACGCCGCTGGCCGCATCCAACCCGAACGCGCTGCCGCCAGTGAGCAGCACCGCGTGTACCTGCTGCACCGTGTTGTCGGACGACAGCAGATCGGTCTCGCGCGTGCCGGGCGCGGCGCCGCGCACGTCGACGCCGGCCACGGCGCCCTGCTCGCACAGCACCACACTGCAGCCGGTGGGCCGGCGCGTGTCGGTGAAGTG
>VBDL01000490.1:1394-5690 GCA_005884255.1 Betaproteobacteria bacterium
GCGATCCTACGCAAAGACGCCCGCGGTGTCCTTCATGCCTTCGCTGACGACGCCCAGGTGGTGCAGCGTGTCGCCGAAGCTCAGCTCCATGCAGGTCAGCCGCTTGAAGTAGTGGCTGCCGATGTACTCGTCGGTGACGCCGATGCCGCCGTGCAGCTGGATGCACTGCTGGCCGACGAAGCGCGTCGAGTTGCCGAGCTGCACCTTGGCCTGCGCGATCGCATGGCGGCGCGCGGCCGGCTCCTCGCCGAGCTTCAGGCTGGCGAAGTAGCTCATCGAGCGCGCCAGCTCCAGCTGCATCTTGCAGTCGGCCACGCGATGACGCAGCGCCTGGAAGGTGGCAATCGGCACACCGAACTGCTTGCGCGTGTTCATGTACTCGACGGTCAGCGCGAGCAGCTTCTCCATCGCGCCGACGCCCTCGGCCGCGAGCGCGGCGATGCCGATGTCGACCGCGCGCTCGAGATGCGCGAGGCCATCGTGCAGGATCAGCGTGGCCGGCGTGGACTGCAGCGTGAGTTCTGCCGCGCGGGCGCCGTCCTGCGTCGGGTAGGCGCGCAGCTTCACGCCGTCGGCGTCGCGGGCGACGAGGAACAGGCTCAGCTTGCCGGCATGCATCGCCGGCACGATGAAGGCATCGGCCTCGTCGCCGGCGGGGACCACGCTTTTCGCGCCATCGAGCGTCCAGCCGTCGCTGGCTTCCTTGGCGCGCGTGTTCACCACGTCGAGCCGGTAGCGCGCGGCGCGCTCCTGGTGAGCGAGCACGACCAGCGCTGAGCCATCGGCGATCTTCGGCAGCCAGGCCTGCTTCATGTCGGCCGGCGCATCGGCGAGCAGCGCCGGCGCGATCAGCGCGCCCTGCGCGTACGGCGCATTGACGAGGCCGCGCCCCAGCTCTTCCATCACCACCATCGCCTCGACGGCGCCGAAGCCCATGCCGCCATGGTCCGCGTCCACTGCGAGGCCGGTGAGACCTAGCTCGGCGAGCTCGCGGTAGACATCGCGCGTGCGGCCGCCGTTCTTGGCGATGCGGTGCCGCCGCTCGAACGAGAAGCCCTTGTCGACCCAGCGGGCCACCGCGTCGCGCAGCGATTGCTGGTCTTCGGTGAAATCGAAATTCATGTTCTGTCTCCTTCAGCCGAGCACCGTCTGGGCCACGATGTTGCGTTGAACCTCGTTGCTGCCGCCGTAGATCGTCGTCTTGCGAACGTTGAAGTAGGTCGACGCCAGCGGCGCGCAGTGTGCGGCGCCGACGTAATCACCCTGCCAACCGGCCTCCATTGCCTCGTGGATGAAGGGCAGGCTGTAGGGGCCGGCGGCCAGCATCATCAGCTCGGTGTAGCGCTGCTGGATCTCGCTGCCGCGGATCTTCAGCAGGCCCGCCACATCGAGCGCCTTCTTGCCGCCTTGCTCGGCAGAAAGCACGCGCAGCACCATCATCTCGAGCGCGACGATGTCGACCTCGAGCAAGGCGATCTGGTGCTCACGCTTGGCGCGGTTCACGTCGGCGATGTTGGTGCGCTCGTGGGCGAGCAGGTACTTGGCGTAGGTCCAGCCCTGGTTCTCCTGGCCGACGAGGTTGTCCGCCGGCACCTCGACGTTGTCGAAGAACACCTCGTTGACCTCGTGCTCGCCGTCGAGCGTGATGATCGGCCGCACCGTGATGCCGGGCGACTTCATGTCGATCAACAGGAACGAGATGCCGGTCTGCGGCTTGCCTTCGGTGCTGGTGCGCACCAGGCAGAAGATCCAGTCGCCGTACTGGCCGAGCGTGGTCCACGTCTTCTGGCCGTTGACGATGTAGTAGTCGCCTTTGCGCTCGGCACGCGTCTTCAAGGAGGCCAAGTCGGAACCCGAGCCCGGCTCGCTGTAGCCCTGGCTCCACCACACCTCGCCGCTCATGATGCCGGGCAGGTGGCGCTTCTGCTGCTCGGGCGAGCCGAAGGCCATGATCACCGGCGCCACCATCACCGGCCCGAAGGGGATCACGCGCGGTGCGCCGGCCAGTGCGCATTCCTCTTCGAAGAGGTGGCGCTGCACGGCGTTCCAGCCCGGGCCGCCGAATTCCTTGGGCCAGCCCCAGCCGTGCCAGCCCTTCTTGCCGAGGATCTTGGCCCAGCGCTGCAGATCGTCGCGGCTCAGGCGCAGCGCGTTGTGCACCTTGTGGCTGATGTCCTTGGGCAGGTTCTCGGCCACCCAGTCGTGCACCTGATGCCGGAACGCCAGTTCTTCGGCCGTGAAGTTGAGGTCCATGGCGCGTGTCTCCGCTGCAGTGCTGTGGGTCGTTGGAGCCGGCAGTTGTAGCACGCCGCCCGCGCGCCGTTTGTCCCTGCTGCGACAAGACACGCCCGGCGACACGAAGGTTGCGGCGCGGGCTCACATCGCGCGGCGCCGGCCGCGGCCACAATGGCCGCGATGAACGATGCGCGCCGCCCCAGCTTTGCCGCTGTGGTGAGCGCCTGGCGGTGTGGGGTGCGTGCAGCTATGCCGTCGGTGCGGCCATCGACCGCGGCCATGGCCGCATGGTGATGACGGGCGGCGCCGTGCTCGGCAGCCTGGGCTTCGCGCTGTGGTCGCAGGCCAGCGCTGCGTGGATGCTGTATGCGGCCTGGGCGATGCTCGGCGCGGCGATGGCGATGACCTTGTACGACCCGGCGTTCGTCGTGCTGACCAAGCGCTATCCGCAGCGCTACCGCCAGGGCATCACCGCGCTGACCCTGGTCGGCGGCTTCGCGAGCACGCTGTCGTTCCCCGCGGTGGCGTGGGCGATGCCGGCACTCGGCTGGCGCGGCGCATGCGTGGGCGCTGCGTGGGGCGGGCGGTGCGGCAATCCGCCATGCCGAGGCGCCGGACAGCGATGCGACCCTGCGTGAGGCCTTGCGCGCGCCGGCGTTCTGGCTGCTCACGGCCAGCTTCACGCTTTATTCCTTCGCCGTGGCCGCGCTGTGGGCGCATGCGATGCCGGCCTTCGCCGCCAAGGGCCTGAGCGAAACGCAGGCGCTGGCGGTGCTGGTGTGGGTCGGGCCGGCGCAGGTGGCGGGGCGGTTCGCCTATGTCTGGCTGGGCCGCCACGTGTCGCTGCGCGGCCTCGGCCTGGGAGTGCTGGCCGGCATGCCACTGTCCTTCACCTTGTTCGCGCTGTTCGACAGCAGTGCCGCGCTGATCGGCTTTGCCGTGCTGTTCGGCATTGCCAACGGCATGGTCACCATCGTGCGCGGCGGCATGGTGCCGGCCTACTTCGGCCGAACCAATGTCGGCCGCATCGGCGGCACGATGTCGGGCATCGCGCTGCTGTCGCGCGCCGCGGCACCGCTGTCCACAGCGGCTGCACTGCTGGTGCTGGCCGGCTACCGGGAGCTGATGCTCGTGCTGGCAGGGCTCGGCGTGCTGTCGCTGGGCGCGTTCGCGCTGGCGCGGCCGCCGCGCTAAGGCCGCTTCTCGAGCACCAGGATGTCGTTCTCGCGCTTCATCTGGAAGCGCGACAGGAAGCTGTTGCCGAGCAGCACGGCCCCCAGCTGCGCGGGAAACACCACCGCCGGAACCTGATAGACCTCGACGTCCCCCACGCGCACCGACGACAGCGTGACGTAGTGAATCGGTACTGCGCCGTTTGCCGTGGCGGTCATGCCTCGCGGCGCGTTGCGGTAGTCCAGGCCGATGCGGTCGGCCTCGCCTTGGCTGATGGACACGTTCGTAGCGCCCGTGTCGACGAGAAACTGCACAGAACGACCGTTGATGCTGCCCGTAGTCTCGAAGTGCCCGCCCAGGCCTGCCGTGAGGACGATGCGGGAGCCGGCGCTGCCGCCCCTGGCTTCTCCGACTCGCCCGGGAGCGGCGCCGATGCGCAGCAGCATCACGTTGCCGCCGACATCGACCTGTGCCTGGCCTTCGTCGAGCCTGAGCAGCTTCACGCCGTTCACCGTGCTGCCCACGGCCACCGCGCGGGGCTTGCCGTCGATGATGAGCAGCGCGCGGTCGCTGCCCATGCTGCCGTTGAGCGACACCGTCTGCGCCGATGCCGCGCTGCAGGCCAGGCACAGCGCCAATACGAGTCTCATCGGGTCATTCCCTGAAATTGGTGAAGCTCAGCGGCAGGTCGGTGACCTCGCGCTTGAGCAGCGCAATCGCCACCTGCAGATCGTCTCGCTTGGTGCCGCTGACGCGCACCACATCGCCCTGGATCGCTGCCTGCACCTTCATCTTGCTTTGCTTGATGAGCCCCTGGATCTTCTTCGCCGTGTCGCTGTCGATGCCGGCCTTGACGACGACGCGCTGCTTGAGCTTGTCGCCGCCGAT
>VBDL01000491.1 GCA_005884255.1 Betaproteobacteria bacterium
TTCGCCCAAACGCGCTCACAGAGCCCGACGAGCGTTGCGGTCGTCACGTCACCGACTTCGCGCACGCCCGTGATCGACAACCCTTCAATGCCAACCGCGGTGATGTCGTGTTCCGCGAGGAAGCGAACGAGTCGATCATTCACATCGTCGATGTAGGCGGTTGCGACAGCGACCTTCCGGAACCCCATTTCACGGAGCGCGCGCACGATTGCATGGCTCATCGACGTGCAAGGCAGGCCGGTTTGCAGTGCCATGCCACGGACGATCTGATCGGCGAACTTCGCTCCTCGATAGAAGCTCAACGAGGTGCCCATGAGCGATATGGCGGTCACGCCGAACTCCGCCAACGATGCGGACCTGGCCGCAACCGCATCGATGACCTCCTCATAGCCGCGCGACGAAATCTCGGGCAAACCCAATCCTCGCGCGATGAACTCTGCTCTCGACCCGTACAGCAAGGCGCCGTCGGGAGGCACCTTGTCACCCGCCGGAGGAACGACGAGACCGAGCTTGGGCAAAGCGGGTCGCCGAGCGTTCATGCCTTCAGTCCAGCGTGATGGCCGTCTTCTTGGCCAGTGCAGCCCAACGCGCCTCTTCGCTTTGCATCCACGCCCTCAAGGCTTTCGCATCAAGGGGAGTAGCAGTGGCGCCCTGCGACTCGAGAGCGTCGACGACCCCTTTGCTCGCGACAGCCGTCCTGAGCCCTGCCGCGAGCGTGTTCAACTCGGCCGGCGGTGTACCGAGCGGTGCCACGATGAAGACCGATGGGGTTGCATCGAATCCGGGCAGCACCTCGGCCCAAGCAGGAACGTCGGGCATCGAAGCAAGCCGGCGTGGCGCCAATGTCGCGATGGCCTTGATCCTCTTCGACTTGATGTGTTGCATGACCGCGGGGATGCTGGCGATCGCGAGCGGCACCTGACCTCCCAGCAGATCCTGCACGGCAGGCGCTCCGCCCTTGTAGGCGATGTGTGTCATGTCGATCCCCGCTGCCTGATTGAGCAGCGCGCCGCCGAAGTGATGCATCGTCGCGACCCCGGCGCTGCCAAAGGCGTATTTACCAGGCGCTGCCTTGACCAGCGCGATCAACTCTTTTGGGGCATCCGCCGGCACCGAAGGATTGGCCACGAGCACCAAGGGCAGCTCCGCAATCCGCGCGACTGGCGCGAAGCTCTTCTGCGGGTCGTAGCTGACCTTGCGAAGCACGTGCGGGCCGGTGAGCAACGCGGTGTCGGCGAACAGCAGGGTGGCGCCATCGGGCGGCGAGGTGGCCACGTACTGCGCAGCGATCGACCCGCCGGCACCGGGGCGATTTTCGATGAGGACCGTCCGCTTGAGTGCCCGCCCCAGTTCCTGGGCGACCGCCCGGGCAATCGCGTCGACGCCCCCGCCCGGCGCATAGCCGACGACGAGGTGAATGGTCTGATCTTGAGCCTTTGCCGCAAGCGGTGTCAGCGCGCAGAGCGTCGATGTGGCAAGAGCAATGATGTACTTCATTTCAGTGATCCATTGCGCTTCGCGCCACCCACGACGCATGAAACGCTGCTGTAATTTGCGGTGCGGCGTCCGGCACAGAGGTCGGCTTTAACTTGGTGCGATAAGCCCGTATCTCAGTGGGACCCGCGGCTCCACGAGCACCCCGTACTGTCGCCTGGGGTTTCGGGCCCCTGAGCACGCATCCTAGATTTCGATGACGTGGGCCGCACGCCGATGTCGCCGCGACACGGAGGCGATCATGGAAGTCATCTATCCGCGCTGCGCGGGCCTGGACGTGCACAAGCAAACCGTAGTGGCATGCGTTCGCATCGCCGGCGACGGCCCTCCCTTGCAAGAGGTGCGCACCTTCGCTACCACCACATCGGGACTGCTTGCGCTTGCCGACTGGCTCGACTCCTTCGAGGTCGAGGTGGTCGCCATGGAGGCCACCGGTGTGTACTGGAAGCCGGTGTGGCATGTGCTCGAGGGCCACTTCGAGCTGGTGCTGGCCAACGCCGCGCATGTGAAGAACGTGCCCGGTCGCAAGACCGACGTCAACGACGCGATGTGGTTGGCCGACCTGCTGGCCCACGGCCTGATCCGCGCCAGCTTCGTGCCGCCCGTGGCCGTGCAGGAGCTGCGCACGCTCACGCGCACCCGCAAGCAGTTCGTGCGCGAGAGAAGCGCTCACGTCCAGCGCATCGACAAGATCCTCGAGGACGCCAATCTCAAGCTCAGCGTGGTGATCAGCGACATCCTGGGCAAGGGCGGGCGCGCGGTGCTGCAAGCCATCATCGATGGCCACAGCGATCCCGAACGCCTGGCCTCTTGCATCACCACTCGCGTCAAGGCCAGCCGCGCCGAGTTGCTCGAAGCCCTGCGCGGACACGTCAGTGCGCATCACCGCTTCATGCTCAAGCTGCACCTGGGCCACATCGACGCGCTGGATCAGGCCGTCGCTGCCATCGAAAAGGAGGTGGGCCTCGGGCTTGAGCCCTTTCGACAGGCCGCCAAACTGCTGAGCACGATGCCCGGCCTGAGCACTGTCAGCGCGCATGTCGTGGTGGCCGAAATCGGCATCGACATGTCGCGCTTCGCCACGCCCGGCCACCTGCTGTCCTGGGCCTGCATGTGCCCGCGCAACGACGAGAGCGCCGGCAAGCGCCGCAGCACGCGGCTGCGCCGCGGCGGCAAGTGGCTCAAGACCACCATGGTTCAGGCCGCTTGGTCGGCCGTCAAGGTCAAGGGCAGCTATCTGCAAGCGCAGTTCCACCGCCTGCGCGCTCGCCGCGGTGCCAAGAAGGCCATCATCGCCGTGGCCGCCTCCATGCTCACCGCCGCGTGGCACATGCTGCGCGACGGCACCGAATGGCACGACCTGGGCGCCGCCCACTTCGACCGCGCGCACGCCCACAAGACCGCCACTCGCCTCATTCGCAGGCTGCAACAAATGGGTTACGCCGTGCAGCTCACACCGGCTTGACGAAGACCGTTTCATCCTAGACGAACGGATCGGTATTGGCCAGCCCGAGCATCACGCCGCCGTGACTGCGCGCATAAGCAT
>VBDL01000032.1 GCA_005884255.1 Betaproteobacteria bacterium
CGTGCTGCCCAAGCACCTCGACGAGAAGGTCGCGCGCCTGCAGCTGAAGAAGCTCAATGCGCAGCTCACCGAGCTGACCGAGGAGCAGGCCGCCTACATCGGCGTGAAGAAGGAAGGGCCGTACAAGCCCGATACCTATCGCTATTGAAGCCATGCGCGCTGACCAGCTGCTCGTTGCTCAAGGCCTCGCGCCGTCTCGCTCCGCCGCGCAGCGGCTGATCGAGCGCGGCGCGGTGCGCTGGCTGGGGCCGCGCGGCTGGACGGTGCCGCGCAAGGCCGGCGACGAGCTGCCCGAGGGCTGCGCGTGCGAGATCACCGACGATGCCGAGCTGCGCTGGGTGTCGCGCGGCGGCTTGAAGCTCGACGGCGCGCTGGTGCACACCGGCCTCGACGTGAAGGGCCGCGTGTGCCTCGATGTCGGCCAGAGCACCGGCGGCTTCACCGATGTGCTGCTTTCGCGCGGCGCGCAAAGCGTCGTCGGCATCGACGTCGGCCACGGGCAGCTGCATGAGAAGCTGCGCGGCGATGCGCGGGTGACTGCGCTCGAAGGCATCAACGCGCGCGAGCTGCGTGCCGATGATTTGCCGTGCGCGCGCTTCGACGTGATCGTCGGCGACCTGTCCTTCATCTCGTTGACCCTGGTGCTGCCGGCGTTGCGCCCGCTGCTGGCCGGCGACCTGCTGATGCTGGTGAAGCCGCAGTTCGAGCTGCAGCCCGAGGCCATCGGCAAGGGCGGCATCGTCAAGGATGCTGCGAGCTACGCGGTGGTGGAGCAACGCCTGCGCGACGCTTGCGCGGCGAACGGCCTGACCGTGCGCGACTATTTCGACAGCGCCATCGCCGGCGGCGATGGCAACCGAGAGTTTTTCATCTGGGCCACGACATGACCCTCCCGATCAGTATCGAATTCTTTCCGCCGAAGACGCCCGAGGGCGTCGAGAAGCTGCGCGTCGTGCGCCAGCAGCTGTATGCGTTGAAGCCCGAGTTCTGCTCGGTGACCTATGGCGCCGGCGGCTCCACGCAAGGCGGCACGATGAACACCGTGCGTGAAATCATCGCCGAGGGCTGCGAAGGCGCGCCGCACTTCTCGTGCATCGGCGCCAGCCGGCAAAGCATCCGAGAGCAGCTTGCGATGTTCAAGAGCGACGGCATCCGCCGCCTCGTCGCGCTGCGCGGGGATCTGCCGTCGGGCTACGGCGGTTTCGGCGAATTCCGCTACGCCAGCGACCTCGTCGCCTTCATCCGCGCCGAGACCGGCGACCACTTCCACATCGAGGTGGCGGCGTACCCCGAAGTGCACCCGCAGGCGCGCACGCCGGACGCCGACCTGAAGGCCTTCCTCGCCAAGGTGCGCGCCGGTGCCACCTCCGCGATCACGCAGTACTTCTTCAACGCGGATTCGTATTTCCGCTTCGTCGACGACGCGCGCAAGGCGGGTGTCGAGCTGCCGATCGTGCCCGGCGTGATGCCGATTACCAACTCGTCGCAGCTGATCCGCTTCTCTGAGAACTGCGGCGCCGAGATCCCGCGCTGGATCCGCCTGCGCCTCGAGGGCTACGGCGACGATCGCGCATCGATCCAGGCCTTCGGCCTCGATGTGGTCACCGACTTGTGCGAGCGGCTGCGCGCCGGCGGCGTACCGGGCATCCACTTCTATGCGATGAACATGGCGACGGCGACGACGGAGATCTGCCGCCGGCTCGGGCTCGGCAAGTAACGCTATTCGGGCCGCTGGTAGTGCACCCCCTGCTCCGTGAGCAGGGCATCGACCGCCAGATCGTTCGGCCTCGGCTTCAGGCCGCGCACGTAGCCGGTCGAGTAGGCGAGGCCGACCACATACGGCTTCGGCAACAAGCCCGCCGCGGTGCGGTCGTAGAAGCCACCGCCATAGCCCAGGCGCACGCCGTGCTGGCCGAAGCCGACGCAGGGCACCAGCAGCATCTGCGGATGGAACTCCGCCGTGCCCTTGGGCTTGGGAATGTCGTAGGCATCGGGCTCCATCGGGCAACCCGGGAACCAGACGTGGAAGCGCAGCGTACCGGCGCCCTTGTCGACCACCGGCAGCCCGATGCGGCGCTGCGCATCGGCCTCGGTCCAGCGGTATAGCGCGGGTAGCGGATCGAACTCGCCCTTGATCGGCCAGTAGCCGCCGATCGACGTTTCCTTGCGCGTGACCAGCCAGACGCGCAGCACGCCTTGCAGCAGGCCCGAGCGCTCGGCGCGGTCGGCCATGGCCTGCCGCTCGGCAATCAGCTTTTCGCGCAACTCCTCGCGGTCGATGAAGGACATGGCGACGCATTGTGCAGCACCGCGCCCTACACTGGCCGCATGACCGTCAAGGACGAGTTCGCCAGCTACTGCGTGGAGCTGCTCGGCAGCCTGGGTGGCGCGCGCTCGCGCCGCATGTTCGGCGGCCACGGGATCTATGTCGACGACCTGTTCGTCGCCATCGTCACCGGCGAGCGCCTGTACCTCAAAGTCGACGACGAGAGCCGCGCGCGCTTCGAGGCAGCCGGCTGCCAGCCTTTCGTCTACGACGCCAACGGCAAATCGATGTCGATGAGCTACTACAGCGTGCCCGACGACGCGATGGAGTCGCGCGAGCTGATGCAGCCGTGGGCGCGCCTGGCGGTGGAGGCCGCGTTGCGGGCCCGCACCACCAAGGCGCCAGCGAAGACTAGGCGGCCTGCGGCAGCGAAGAAGGCGCGTGGCGCGGCGCCCGCCGCGAAGCGAACGCGCTGAGGCGCTTGCGCCACGTGTTGCCACAGGCCTGCGGCGTGACCAGCAGCTGGAAGCGCGCCGACGGCCAGCCTTCGATCAGCAGCTGGCTGCCTTCGGGCAGCACGACACCGTCGCCGCTCTCCAGCCAGAGGTCTTCGGCCGGCTCGTCGACACTGCCGGGCAGCGTCAGCCACACGCGGCCTTCGACGACGCGCAGCAAGCGCTCGCCGGGGCCGGTGGTGAGGCTGCGCACCTGGCCGGGCGCGAGGGTCCAGGCGGCGGATTCTGATTGTTGCGACTTGGTCATGAGGTCTGCGGTCGTCATGGTGCTTGCCTCCGTCAGTTGATGGAGTGAACTCTAGGGGTTACCCGGAGCCCGGTCCAATGAGATCGACGCGCTGGATTGATACCATATGCTCATGAATACACTTCGCCATCGACCACTGTCGGTCGGCCCCATCCGCGCCTTCGAGGCGGTGGCGCGGCACCTCAGCTTCCGTGCCGCGGCCGATGAGCTGCACCTCACGCAGTCGGCCATCAGCCGGCAGATCAAGAGCCTGGAAGACGAGTTGGGTGCGGCGCTCTTCGTGCGCGGCACGCGCTCGGTGGAAATCACCAACGACGGCCAGACGCTGCTGCGCGCGGTGGTCAATGGGCTGGACCGGCTCGACGGCGCCGTGCGCCAGATCCGCAGCTCGCGCGGGCGCCGGCGCGTGAGCGTCAACACCTTCGCATCGTTCGCATCGCTGTGGCTGATCCCCCGGCTGGAGGCCTTCCAGCGCGAGAACCCGGACATGGACATCCGGCTGTCGGCCACCGACATGATCGTCGAGCTCGACGACCCGGAGGTCGACATCGTGCTGCGCTACTGCGGCCCCGATGCCGCGCCGGCTGGCGCGACGCGGCTGTTCGGCGAGATGCTGACGCCCGCCATCAGCCCGTGGATGGCCGAGCAGATCCAGCGCGGCCAGGCGCCGCCGCTGCAGAGCGCCGCCGACCTGGCGCAGCACACGCTGGCCGAGGAGGACGATAACCGCCCGACCGCCGAGCACCTGAGCTGGCGCCGCTGGCTGCGGCTGCACGGTCAGCCGGGCCTGGAACCGCGGCGCTGGATGTACCTGAACTTCACCTACCAGCAGGTCCAGGCCGCGCTGGCCGGCCAGGCGCTGGCGCTGGCACGCATCCCGCTGGTCACCGAGTCGCTGCAGCGCGGCGACCTGGTCGAGCCCTTCGGCCCCGAGGGGCGCATGAACGCGCCGAGTGCCTACTGGATGATCGTCATGCCGCAGGCGGCCGCACGCCCGGAGGTCAAGCAGTTTCGCGACTGGCTGGAGGCGCAGGCCGCGGTGACGCGGCAGGTGATCGGCGAGGTCAGCAAGGAACCCGAGACCCTCGGCGAAGAAGGCTAGCCGACGACGCCCTGCTCGGTGATGACCAGCGTCAACGCAATGTCATGCGGCTGCGGCGCGAACTCGGCGTCGCACATCTGACCTTGCGACCATGCGACACCGATCGATGTGGCGCCCGGATGCGCGGCCAGCCAGCGGTCGAAGTAGCCGCCGCCGTAGCCGAGGCGAAAGCCGTCGCGCGTGAAGCCGACGCAGGGCACGAGCACCACGTCGGGCTCGGTCGGCGCGCCGCTGGCGGCAGGGATGCGGCACTCATCGACCACGCTCGGTGGGCTGCCATCCCACAACCGATAGTGCATGGCCGGCGGCTGGCGCGTCGCAAACGGCAGAGAAGCCGGGATCGCGCGCAGGTATTCGTCGGCCTGCCACAGCGCCACTGCGTTAAATTCGCCGAGTACCGGCCAGTACAGCCCGAGGCCTTGCGGCTCGAGCGTGCGCAGCAGCGGGGCCAGGTGCCGAGCCAGGCTGTCGTGCGCGCGTTGCGCTTCGTCGCCGTTGGCGAAGGCCTGGCGCGCATCGCGCAGCCGCTGGCGCAGCGCGGCGCGTTGCGCCACGGTAACCGACGAATCCGAATCCACCGACATTCCCCGACCCCCTGATGCACGTCACCCGCCTAGCCGATCGAGTATATGCAGCCCTCGCGACCGCCTTGCTGGGGTGCGCCATGGGCGCCGCCCTGCCCGCGTGCGCGCAATCGCGCGGCGACCTGGCCGTGCTCGATGCACGCGAGGCATTGCGCAAGCATGATCGCGCGCGCCTCGAGGCCGACCGCGCCATCGCGCTGGCCGAGCGCCATCCGCTGGCGCCCTGGGTCGAGTACTGGGAGCTGGGCAATCGCTTGAGCGAAGTGCGTGTCGACGAGGTCGAGGCCTTCTACACGCGCTGGCGCGGCAGCTACGTCGAGGACCGGCTGCGCAACGACTGGCTGCTCGAGCTCGGCCATCGCCGCGACTGGGCCGCCTTCGCGCGCGACTATCCGCGCTTTCGCATGAACGATGACCGCGAGGTCACCTGCTACGCGCTGCTCACGCAGCACCAGGCCGGCAAGGACGTGCGCGATGCTGCGCTGACCACCTGGGGCGCGCAGCGCGACGTCGACGAAGGCTGCACCTTGCTGGCCAGCACCTTGTACGACGCGAAGGTCATCGGCGCGCCCGAGGCCTGGCGCGTGGCGCGCATCGCCGCCGAGCACGGGCGCCCGCGCGTGGCCAAGTTCGCCGCGGGCCTGGTGAGCCCGGCCGCCGCCGGCGACACTGCGGACATCTTCGACAACCCGGCGCGCTATCTCACGCGCAAGGCTTCGGCGCTCAGCCGCACCAGCGCCGAGCTGGCGACGCTGGCGCTGATGCGCATGGCCGCCAACGACGCCGATGCCGCCGCCGGGCGCCTCGCCGAGCGCTGGGAGCGGCTGCTGCCGCCGGACCTCGCGGCGCTGGCCTGGGCCATCGTCGGCAAGCAGGCGGCGTACAAGCTGGCGCCGGAAGGCTTAAGCTACAGCCAGCGCGGCTGGGCGCTGGCCAAGAGCCGCGGCCTCACGCCCGACTGGAGCGACGACACCTACGCCTGGCAAGTGCGCGCCGCGTTGCGCGCCGAAGCCGACCCGTCGCGCTGGCCCTTCGTGCTGCAGGCCATCGACGCGATGAGCGAGGCAGAGCGGCGCGATCCGGCGTGGATCTACTGGAAGGCGCGCGCGCTGCAGGCGACCGCCGGGGACGACGTCTATGGCGTGGCCCAGCGCTCCGCCGCCGGCGGCCTGCTCGGCGGAATCGCCGGCCAGATGCACTTCTACGGCAAGCTCGCCTCCGAGGAGATGGGCTGGGCGATCGAGCTGCCGGCGCGGCCGGCACCGCTCACGGAGATCGAGCGCGGCGATGCGCTGAACCACCCGGGCCTCACGCGGGCCCTGCAATTGATCGCGCTGGGCCTGCGCAACGAAGGCGTGCGCGAGTGGAATTTCTCGGTGCGCGGCATGGACGACCGCCAGTTGCTGGCCGCCGCACAGCTCGCCTGCGAGCGCGAGGTGTGGGACCGCTGCATCAACACCAGCGAGCGCACGCGCGAGCAGATCGACATCGAGCAGCGCTTCCCGATGCCCTTCCGTGGCGACGTGGTGGCGCGGGCACGCGAGGCCGGCATCGACCCGGCCTACGTCTACGGGCTGATCCGCCAGGAATCGCGCTTCGTGGCCGACGCCCGCTCCAGCGTCGGCGCGTCGGGGCTGATGCAGATCATGCCCAACACCGCGAAGTGGACGGCGAAGAAGCTGGGCATCAGCTTCACGCCCGACATGCTGACCGACCGCGATGCCAATCTGCGCCTGGGCACCGGTTACCTGAAGCTGGTGCTCGACAGCTTCGAGGGCTCGCAGGCCATGGCCGCCGCGGCCTACAACGCGGGCCCGAGCCGCCCGCGCCGCTGGCGCGACGGGCCGCTGCTCGAGACCGCGATCTGGGCCGAGAACATCCCGTTCAACGAGACGCGCGACTACGTGAAGAGGGTGCTGTCCAACGCCACCTATTACGCGACGCTGCTCAGCGGGCAGCCGCCGTCGCTGCGCGCGCGCCTCGGCCAGCGCATCGGGCCGCCGCGCGACCCGGCGCTGACCGCAGAGCAGAAGGAGCTGCCCTGAGGCCATGATGCGCATCGCGCATCAACCCGTTGCGAATTGATCAGGACCAGCGGCGCGCGGCGTCGCTAGCATGCGTACCTGTCTAAGGAGCACTCCATGCAACTCTTCATCGGCAACAAGAACTATTCGTCCTGGTCGCTGCGCCCGTGGCTGTTGATGACGCACACCGGCATTGCCTTCGACGAAGTAAAGCTGCGCCTGGGTTGCACGCCGGAGTCCGAGTTCAAGCAGCGCGTCGCGAACCATTCGCCGGCCGGCCGGGTGCCCATCCTCATCGACGAAGGCTTCGCGGTGTGGGACACGCTGGCCATCGCCGAATACCTGGCCGAGAAGTACGCGCAAAAGCACCTGTGGCCTGCGGCGCCGCTGCTGCGCGCCCGCGCACGCAGCCTGTGCGCCGAGATGCATGCGGGCTTCGGCGCTCTGCGCAACCACTGCCCGATGAACATCGAGGCCTCGCTGCCGGAGATCGGCGCGCGCGTGATGGCCGAGCAGGCCGACGTGCGCAGCGACCTGCAGCGCATCGAGCAGATGTGGGCCGAGCAGTTGGACAAGCAGGGCGGCCCCTTCCTCTTCGGCGAGTTCAGCATCGCCGACGCCTACTTCGCACCGGTGTGCGCGCGCATTCGCGGCTATGCGCTGCCGGTGTCGGAGACGACCACCGCTTACGTCGAGCGCATCCTCGGCCTGCCGGCGATGCGCGCATGGATTGCCGACGCGCTCAACGAGCACGACTTCATCGACTTCGACGAGCCGTATCGCAAGGCGCCGGTCTGACGGCGCCCAAAAAAAAAGAGCGGGCCGCGGCCCGCTCTTTGCCGATGAGGGCTTGCCTCAGTGCGCCTTGCGGCGGCGCGCGGCGAAGCCGACGGCACCGAGGCCGGCGAGCATCAGCGCGTAGGTCTCGGGCTCGGGCACCGGCGCGGCCGTCAGCGCCAGCGAACCTTGGTAGTTCGCCTTGCCGGTGGTGAAGCTGCCCGCCTTGCCGATGACCTCGATGATCACGGGCAGCGCGTCCGTCAGGTCGATCGTGCCGGCGCGGTGGTTGGTCGTCAGGTCGAAGGGCGTGCCGTTGAGCGTCACGCTGTCGAACGTCAGCTTCGAGCCGCTGATGTCACCTTCAAAGGTGTAGACACCCGCCGGCAGACCCGCGCCTGCGACCAACGTGAACACATCGTCGAACGACGTGTTGCTGTTGATGTTCAGGCTGCCGAAGAAAAAGGTCGAGCTGCCCGGGTCAAAGAACGACCCCGTCGTCGCAAAGCCGGGTGTTGCCGCTAGCAGTGCGGCGGCAGCCAAGGCTGCCACTTTCAGTTTCATGAACTCCTCCTGCAGGTGTTGAACCACCGGGGTGGCCCGGCTCCCGGGTGCCGTTGTAACGGCGTGAAGTTTTCACGGCCACCCCTCGGCCGAGGGGCACCCCCGGAACCAGGGGCGCGGCCCACCCGCCGCCTACACTGGCCGCATGCAAGTCTTTGCCGTCGGAGGTTGCGTGCGTGACCGCCTGCTCGGCCGGCCGGTGCGCGACCATGACTGGGTGGTGGTCGGTGCGACGCCGCAGCAGATGCTGGACGCCGGTTACCGGCCGGTGGGCCGCGACTTCCCCGTGTTCCTGCATCCGCAGACCCAGGAGGAATACGCGCTGGCGCGCACCGAGCGCAAGACGGCGCCGGGCTATCACGGCTTCAGCTTCCACGCCGACCCGACGGTGACGCTGGAGCAGGACCTGGCGCGCCGCGACCTGACGATCAACGCGATGGCCGAGGATGCACAAGGCCGCGTCGTCGACCCCTTCGGCGGCCAGCGTGACCTGCAAGACCGCGTGCTGCGCCACGTCGGCGAGGCCTTTGCCGAGGACCCGGTGCGCATCCTGCGGCTGGCGCGCTTCGCCGCCCGCCTGCCCGATTTCCAGGTGGCGCCGGAAACGATGGCGCTGTGCCGGCAGATGGTGGCCGCGGGCGAGGTCGATGCACTGGTGGCCGAACGCGTGTGGCAGGAGCTTGCCGGCGGTCTGATGGAGCCGGCGCCGTCGCGCATGCTGCAGGTGCTGCGCGACTGTGGCGCCCTGGCGCGGCTGTTGCCCGAGGTCGATCGACTGTGGGGCGTGCCGCAGCCGGAACAACACCATCCGGAGGTCGACACCGGCGCGCACCTGTTGCTTGTGCTCGACACCAGCGCGCGGCTGAGCGCGCCGCTGCCGGTGCGCTACGCCTGCCTGTGCCACGACCTCGGCAAGGGAACGACGCCCGGCGATCTGCTGCCGCGCCATCACGGCCATGAGGCGCGCAGCGTTGCGTTGCTGTATGAGATGTCCGATCGGCTGCGCGTGCCCAGCGACTGCCGCGAGCTGGCCGACGTGGTCGCACGCGAGCATGGCAACGTGCACCGCAGCGGCGAGCTGAACGCCGCCGCCTTGATGCGCCTGCTCGAGCGCTGCGACGCGCTGCGCCGGCCGGATCGCTTCGAACAGATGCTGCTGGCCTGCGAGTGCGATGCGCGCGGCCGCGCGGGCCGCTTCGATGCGCCCTACCCGCAGCGCGAACGCTTGCGCCGCGCGCTGGCGGCGGCGCGATCGGTGGACAGCGCGTCCATCACTGCCGCCGCCGCGGCACGCGGCCTGCAGGGCCCGGCGATCGGCGCCGCGCTCAGCACGGCGCGGCGCGATGCCATCGCGCAGGCGCTCGGGAACTGACCCTCACAGCGTGTGCGTGCGGTCGCCCGCCGCAAAGCCGATCGGCTCGAAGCTGCAGCCCTTGGCCAGCGCGATCACCTTGAACAGCTCGCCCATCTCATGCTCGGCCAGCAGCTTGTGCGCCTGCGACAGGGTCCTCGCGTCTGCATGCTCCAGCTGCTGCAGCAGCCCGCAGTTCATCAGGAAGCGCGCCTGCGAGGTGTAGCCGAGCACGTCCATCCCGGCGTTCTGCGCCGCCAGCGCGATGCCGGTGAAATTCACGTGCGCCGTGATGTCCTTCAGCCCCACGTCGGCCAGCGGGTCGGTGTCGGCACGATGCGCGCGGTGGCACATCAGCGTGCCGCCGCGGCGCTGCGGGTGGTAGTACTCGGCCTCGGGGAAGCCGTAGTCGATGAAGAAGGCGGCGCCGCGCTGCATTCGCGCGGCCAGCGTGGCGATGAAGGCCTCGGCCTGCGCATGCAGCTCGGTCTGCGTGCCGGGCACGAAGGCGCCGTCGTACGGGGGGCGCAGGGCACTTTCGCGGTCGGCGAAGACGAAGCCTTCGCCGTTCGGCGCAGCGACGCCGCGCTCGGCCCAGCGCTGGCCGTCGAAATGCAGCAGCTGCACCGGCATCGCGTCGAGCAGCTCGTTGCCGACGACGACGCCGTGCAGCGTGTCGGGCCAGGCGTCGAGCCACTGCACATGATCGGCGTAGGCGGCCAGGCGCTCGCGCTGCCGCTGGCGCAGCGTGCCGGACAGGTCGACGATGTGATAGCGGCGCACGCGGTCGCCGAGGCTCTCGAGCAGCTGCGCGGCCAGCGCGCCGGAGCCGGCACCGAACTCGTAGACCTCGTCGCTTTGGCAGGCGTCCAACGCCTGCCGCACCTGCACGGCGAGCGTGCGGCCGAACAGCGGCGACAGCTCCGGCGCGGTCACAAAATCGCTGCCCGACGAGGGCATCGCACCGAACTTCGCGGACGCGTTGGCGTAGTAGCCCAGCCCCGGCGTGTACAGCGCCAGCGCCATGAAGCGGTCGAAGGGCAGCCAGCCGCCGGCCTCGGCAATGGCCTCGCGGATGTGCCGCGCCAGCCGGGCCGATAAAATTTCGGGTCCGTCGTCCTGCATTGCCGCATTGTAGAAATCATGGCTTCGCGCCCTATCGTCCTCGTCACCGGTGGTGCGCGCCGCATCGGCCGGGCGATCGCGCTCGAGCTCGGGCGCACCGGGTGGGACGTGGCCGTGCACTATCGCGCTTCGGCCGCCGAGGCGCAGGAAACACTGACTGCGCTGCGGGCCTGCGGTGCCCAGGCCGAGGCCTTTGCCGCGGACCTGTCCGACGAAGCGGCCTGCCTGTCCCTGCTGCCGGCCGTGATCGCGCGCTTCGGCCGCGTCGATGCGCTGGTCAACAACG
>VBDL01000512.1 GCA_005884255.1 Betaproteobacteria bacterium
ATGAGGTCTTCCATCCGCACATGCTGGCGCGCGAGGCCGATGTGCTGATCGAGAACTTCAAGCCGGGCACGCTCGAGGGCTGGGGACTGGGCTGGGAGGCGCTGCATGGTAAGCGGCTGCCCGTTCCACCTTGAATTGGCCAGAGGGGACGATGACGATGGTGTCCACCTAACTTTCGAGGTGGACACCTATGCACTCCAACGTAGCGCCGCGTCGGCGCCATGGCGCCGAGCTCAAGGCGAAGGTACTGGCTGAATGCGACGAGCCCGGCGCGTCGGTGGCCGCAGTGGCGCAGGCGCACAGCTTGAACGCGAACCTCGTGCACAAGTGGCGCCGTGGTCGCGGGCAAGGAGCACGCGCGATCGAGGTAGCAGCGGCAGACGACAAGGTGGCCGGCGCCTTCGTGGCGCTGCAGTTGCCGGCGCAGCCGGCGGCGGCGGCGCCGGACATCCGCATCGAACTGCGCCGCGGTGCGACGACGGTGAGCATCGCGTGGCCGGGCGCGGCCGCCGGCGAGTGCGCCGCGTGGCTGCGGGAGTGGTTGAGGTGATTCGTATCGACGCGGTCTGGCTGGCCGTCGAGCCCATCGACATGCGTGCCGGTGCCGACGGACTGCTCGCGCGCGTGGTGCAGGTATTCGGTGCGGCGAAGTCGCATCACGGGTACCTGTTCGCCAATGCGCGCGGCACGCGCATCAAGCTGCTGGTGCACGATGGCTTCGGCGTGTGGTGTGCGGCCAGGCGCTTGAACCAGGGGCGCTTCATCTGGCCGCGCCAAGGTGCGGGGTCCACCGCGCCGGCGACGCTGACGCAACAGCAGTTCGAAGCTCTGGTTCTCGGCCTGCCGTGGCAGCGCCTGGAGCAGATGGCCGTCATCACGCACGTGTGAGTGGATGGTCATCGGGGCAATCGGCAGATGCCCCGATGACGCCGAGCATGTGGGGCTGCACGATTGCGTTCCATGCTCGATGTGAACGCGATCGTGGACGCCGATCTCAAGGGCCTGAGCCCTGCGGCCATCACGGCGCTGGCGCAGCAGATGCTGGGCCACATCCGCGAACAACAGCAGCACCTGCAGCAACGCGACGAGCGCATCGCGCAGCAAGCGCTCGAGATCGTGCATCACGCGCGAGAAATCGAGCGCAAGGACGCCGAACTGCAGTTCAAGACCGCCAAGCTCGAGAAGGTCAACTTCGAGTTGGCGCGGCTGAAGGCGTGGAAGTTCGGCGCCAAGACCGAGGCGATGAGCGCCGAGCAGCGCCGCCTGTTCGAGGAAGCGCTGACCGAGGATGAGGCCAGCCTGCTGGCGCAACTGGAGCAACTGCAAGGCGAGCTGCCCGCACAAGGCGACGGATCCACGAAGCAGCAGCGCAGACCGAAGCGGCAAGCGCTGCCGGCGCATCTGCGTCGCGTGGAGCACCGCCACGAGCCCGAGGACACCACCTGCCCGACGCCGGGCTGCGGACAGCCGATGATGCGCGTGGGCGAGGACGTGAGCGAGAAGCTCGACATCGTGCCGGCCGAGTTCTTCGTGCACCGCCACGTGCACGGCAAGTGGGCGTGCAAGTGCTGCCAAGTGCTCGTGCAGGAGCCCGTGCAGCCGCAGATCATTGACGGCGGCATGCCCGCCTCGGGGCTGGTGGCGCACACGCTGATCAGCCGCTTCGTCGATCACCTGCCGTACTACCGGCAAGAGGCGATCAACGCGCGCTCGGGCGTGCACACGCCGCGCTCGACGCTGGCGCAATGGTCCGGCCGTGCCGGGGTGGCCCTGGAACCGCTGTACGACGTGCACAAGCGCTTCGTGCTCGGCACCGGCGTGCTGCACGCCGACGAGACGCCGGTGGCGATGCTGGACCCGGGCGCTGGCAAGACGAAGAAGGCCTATGTCTGGGCCTACGCCAGGGGCGCGTTCGATCCGACGCCCGGCGTCGTGTACGACTTCTGCCTGGGCCGAGGCGCGCAGTACCCGATCAAGTTCCTGGGACCACCGCGTGAAGGCGAACAAGGCTGGCAAGGCACCCTCGTGAGGGACGAATACGCGGCCTACGAAAGTGTGATCGATGCGAAGACCCATCCGGGCCGTATCGCCGCGGGGTGCCTTGCTCACGCACGCCGCAAGTTCGACGAGTTGATCAAGGCCAATACCAGTCTCGTGGCGCCGCAGGCGCTGCGGCGCATTGCCGAGATCTACCGCGTGGAGCGCGAGCTCGCCGGCATGAGTGGCCATGAGCGGCTGGCCATGCGTAAGGACATCACGCAACCGTTGTGGGAGAAGTTGCGCGAGTGGCTGCAGATCGAGCGCGACAAGGTGCCCGACGGCAGCGCCACTGCCAAGGCCCTGGACTACAGCCTGAGGCACTGGACGGCGCTGACGCGCAACCTGCTCGACGGCGATGTGCCCGTGGACAACAACCACCTCGAAAACCAAATCCGTCCGTGGGCAATGGGCCGCCGCGCATGGTTGTTCGCCGGCAGCGAACTGGCCGGCCAACGCGCCGCGGTGGTGATGAGCCTGCTGCAGTCGGCCAAGCTCAACGGGCACGATCCGCACGCGTACCTCAAGGACGTCCTCGAGCGGTTGCCTACGCACCCAGCCAGTCGCATCGAGGAGTTGCTGCCGCATCGCTGGCAGCCACCGATCTGATCGTTGACGCCGCGGCACACCCGCGCGACATCGTCAAGGGTGGCACGGCCATCCGCTTACGTTGCGCGTTCGCGGTATGGTGGACGAAGCCAGCCTGTGCAGCGTGCTTCGCGCGCTGCGCCAAGAGCGATGATCGGCCCACGTGCAGGCACGCGCGTGTGGCTAGCCGGCAACCTCAAGCTCGATGACGCCGTTGC
>VBDL01000513.1 GCA_005884255.1 Betaproteobacteria bacterium
TCCATGCGCTGCTTGGGGATCTTGTAGCGCTTGGCCACCTGCTCGGCCGTCTGCAGCATCGACCAGTAGATCTCGGGCTTGTTCTCCGTCAGCCACGAGTCGGCCATCATGTGCGTGTTCATCTCGTTCTGCACGCAGGAGATGCTCTCCACGCCGCCGGCGACATAGACATCGGCCTCGCCGGCGATGATGCGCTGCGCCGCCATCGCGATGGTCTGCAGGCCGCTGGAGCAGAAGCGGTTGACGGTGGCGCCGCTCACGGTGATCGGCAGCCCGGCGCGCAGCGCAATCTGACGCGCGATGTTGGCGCCGGTGGCGCCCTCGGGGTTGGCGCAGCCCATCAGCACGTCTTCGACGGCCGCGGGGTCGATGCCGGCGCGCTCGATCGCGGCCTTCACCGCGAGGCCGCCGAGCGTGGCGCCATGGGTCATGTTGAAAGCGCCCTTCCAGCTCTTGGCGAGCGGGGTGCGGGCGGTGGAGACGATGACGGCGTTCGACATGGTGAGATTCCTTTCATTCCTGACTCGCTGGGCCAGCGCCGGGCCGCTCCCAAGCGGCCCAGCACCCCCGCGGGGGGTGGCCGCGGTACTCCGCGGCCGGGGGCTCCATTCCTAGCTGAACGACTTGCCTTCGGCGGCCAGCTTGGCCAGCAGCGGCGCGGGTTGCCAGAACGCGGCGTCGTCATGCGGGTTCTTCGCGAAGCGCTTCATCGTCTGCACGACGTTGAACAGCCCCTGCGTGTCGGCATAGCACATCGGGCCGCCGCGATGCAGCGGGAAGCCGTAGCCCGTGAGGTAGACCATGTCGATGTCGCTCGCCTTGCTGGCGATGCCTTCCTCGACGATCTTCGCGCCCTCGTTGACCAGCGCATACACGAGGCGATGCACGATCTCCTCGTCGCTGATCTTGCGCGGCTTGATGCTTAAGCTCGCGCGGTGCTTCTCGATCATCTCGTTGACCACGGGGCTCGGGATCGCGTCGCGCTTGCCTGCCTGGTAGTCGTACCAGCCGGCGCCGGTCTTCTGGCCGAAGCGGCCCATCTCGCACAACAGGTCGGCCGTCTTGCTGTAGCGCATGTTCGGCTTCTCCTGATAGCGGCGCTTGCGGATGGCCCAGCCGATGTCATTGCCGGCGAGGTCACCCATGCGGAACGGGCCCATCGCGAAGCCGAACTTCTCGATCGCCTTGTCCACCTGGGCCGGCGTGGCGCCCTCTTCCAGCAGGAAGCCGGCCTGCCGCGAGTACTGCTCGATCATGCGGTTGCCGATGAAGCCGTCGCAGACGCCGGAGACCACCGCCGTCTTCTTGATCTTCTTGGCGATCTGCATCACGGTGGCGAGCACGTCCTTCGCGGTCTTCTCGCCGCGCACCACCTCCAGCAGCTTCATCACGTTGGCCGGGCTGAAGAAGTGCATGCCGACCACGTCCTGCGGGCGCTTGGTGAAGGCCGCGATCTTGTTGACGTCCAGCGTCGAGGTGTTGGACGCGAGGATGGCGCCCGGCTTCATCACCTCGTCGAGCGTCTTGAACACCTGCTCCTTGACGCCGAGGTCTTCGAACACCGCCTCGATCACCAGGTCGGCGTCCTTGATGCCGTCGTACTGCAGCGTGGTGCTCAGCAGCGCCATGCGCTGGTCGTACTTGTCCTGCTTCAGCTTGCCCTTCTTGACCTGAGCCTCGTAGTTCTTGCGGATGATCGCCAGCCCCTTGTCCAGCGCCTCCTGCTTCATCTCGATGATGGTCACCGGGATGCCGGCGTTGAGGAAGTTCATGCTGATGCCGCCGCCCATGGTGCCGGCGCCGATCACGGCGACCCTCTCGATCTTGCGGGTCGGCGTGTCTTCCGGCACGTCGGGGATCTTGCTGGCGGCGCGCTCGGCGAAGAAGGCATGGCGCAGCGCCTTGCACTCCGGCGTCATCATCAGCGCAAGGAAGATCTCGCGCTCGTAAACCATGCCGTCTTCGAACTTGTGCTTGACCGAGGCTTCCACTGCATCGACGCACTTGGCCGGCGCGGGGAAGTTCTTCGCCATCGCCTTCACGGTGTTGCGCGCGAACTGGAAGTAGCCGTCGGGGTTGGTGTGCGTGGCCTTCAGGTTGCGCACCAGCGGCAGCGGCCGCACGTCGGCCACTTCCTTGGCCAGTGCGATCGCCGCGTCGACGACATCGCCGTCAGCCATGCGGTCGAACAGCTTCTGGCCGGGCAGCGACGCGAGCAGCTCGCTCTTCACCGGTTCGCCGCTGACGATCATGTTCAGCGCGGTCTCCACGCCGAGCACGCGCGGCAGGCGCTGCGTGCCACCGGCACCCGGCACCAGGCCGAGCTTCACTTCCGGCAGCGCGACCTGCGTGCCCGGCGCGCCGACGCGGTAGTGGCAGCCGAGCGCCAACTCCAGGCCGCCGCCCATGCACACGCTGTGCACCGCCGCGATCACCGGCTTCGGGCTGTCTTCCACCGCCTTGATCACCGACAGCAGGTTCGGCTCGGCCAGCGCCTTCGGGCTGCCGAACTCGCGGATGTCGGCGCCGCCCGAAAAGGCCTTGCCAGCGCCGGTGATGACGATCGCCTTGATGGCCGGGTCGCTCGCCGCGCGGTCCAGGCCATCGGTGATGCCCTTTCGCGTTTCGTAGCCCAGGCCGTTGACCGGCGGGTTGTTCAGCGTGATGACGGCGACGGAGCCGCGGCTTTCGTAAGTAGCACTCATCGGTGGTTCCCCAGGGCTATGGAATAGAACGATCGTTCGATTCTAGGTGTGAAAAAAACCGGCGCTGTCGTCATAGTGACAGATGCGCCGGTTTGTTCTTGTGTTCGAGCGGGGGTGGGCTTCAGCCCACCATCGACGGTGGGCTGAAGCCCACCCTACGAAT
>VBDL01000514.1:0-838 GCA_005884255.1 Betaproteobacteria bacterium
CGACAGGTAGTCGCGCCCCAGCGGATCGGTGCCCAGCGGGTGCAGCCAGCCGCCGCGTTCGGCGTTCCAGAAGGGCGGCACGCTGCGATTCGCAAGGTCCTGGGCATAGGGATCGTGCGGCGCCAGCCACGGCGCGAGCACGGCCATCAGCCCGATCAGCAGCAGCAACGCCGCCCCGATGACGAAGGTCTTGTGGTGCAGTGCGCGGTTCATTGCAATGGCCCCGTGGATTTCATTTGCGCCTTTGCAGTGAGCTTCGTAGGGTGGGCTTCAGCCCACCATCGCTCGTGGGCTGAAGCCCACCCTACGAACTCCATGGCAGCCGAACAGCCTTCACCGAAGAGGCGCAGAGAGCGTTTCATCTCAAGCCACACGGATGCGTGGGTCGAGCCAGCCGTTCGCCAAGTCCGAGGTCAGCGTCAGCACGACGTAGATGGCCGACAGCAGCATCACGATGATCTGCATCACGGGGTAGTCCTTGAAGGTAATGCTCTGGTAGGCGAGGTAGCCCAGGCCATCGAGCGCAAAGATCGTCTCGATCACCACCGAACCGCCGAGCAGGAAGCCCAGTTGCACGGCGGTCAGCGCCACCACCGGCACCACCGCATTGCGCAGCGCGTGCTTGAAGATCACGCTGCGCGCCGGCAGGCCCTTGGCGCGGGCGGTGCGGATGTAGTCGGCCTCCAGCACCTCGATCATGCCGGCGCGCACCAGCCGCATGAAGGCCGGCGCGACGTAGTAGCCGAGCGCGATGGTGGGCATCACGAAGTGCTGCCAGCTGTCGCTGCCCGACACCGGCAGCCAGTGCAGCGAGATAGAGAACAGCATCACCAGCAGC
>VBDL01000514.1:910-7428 GCA_005884255.1 Betaproteobacteria bacterium
ACCCAGCGGCACCGACACCAGCAAGGCCAGGCCCAACGACGCCAGACCCAGCGCCAGCGTGACCTGGAGCTTGGACCAGATCAGCGGGCCGACCTCGGTCTTGAAATAGATCGACATGCCGAGGTCGCCGCGCAGCAGCTTGCCCACCCACTCGGCGTACTGAACGACCAGCGGGCGGTCGAAGCCGTAGGTCGTGCGCACCAGATCGATGTCGGCCTGGCGCGCGCCTTCGCCGGCGATGGCGATGGCCGGGTCGCCCGACAGGCGCAACAGCAGGAACGCAATCAGCGACACCGCCAGCGCCACCAGCAGGGCGAGGCCGAGGCGCTTGAGGGTGTAGGCGAGCATGCGTCAGTTCTCACTTCCAGCTCATTTCCCAGAAGCGCACCAGCTCGTCGGGGTAGGCCTTGAAGCTCAGGTCTTTGGCGGCGACGTAGAACACCGGCAGCGACCACAGCGGCACCGCCTCGGCACGCTGCGCGATCAGCGTGAGTGCCGTCGTTGCAAAGCCTCGCCGGGGGAATTACCCCGGCTTCGTTTTGCGCCTAGTTCGCGGCTGTTCTGGTGGCAACGCATCGGGTCTCCGTAGTGTGAACAGGCCCTGGCTCACTTCCAGCTCATTTCCCAGAAGCGCACCAGCTCGTCGGGGTAGGCCTTGAAGCTCAGGTCCTTGGCGGCGACGTAGAACACCGGCAGCGACCACAGCGGCACCGCCTCGGCGCGCTGCGCGATCAGCGTCAGTGCGCCCTTGTAGGCGTCTTTGCGTGTCTTCGGGTCGACCGAGGCGTTGCCCTTGGCGAGCAGGTCACGCACCTCGGCGTCGTGCGTGATGTCGTCGCCTTCGAAGCCGAAGTAGACCGGCGTCGAGGCGGACACGTCGTTCACCGAGAACGAGCCCCAGGTCTGATGCGTCAGCTGCGCCTTGTTGGCGCGGATGGACTCGCGCATCGCCGCGTACTGCGGGAAGCTGAGCTTGGCCTTGATGCCCACCGCGGCCAGGTTGTTGATGATGGCCTCGGTCTGGTTGCGCTCGCGGTAGGCCAGGATCTCGGTCTCGAAGCCGTTCGGGAAACCGGCCTCGGCCAGCAGCTTCTTCGCCAGCGCCGGGTCGTACGCATAGCGCGGCGCGCCGTCGTCGGTGCAGCCGAACTGCGACGGGAAGCACACCGTGTGCAGCACGCGCGAGCCGCTGCCGACGATGTTCTTGACGATGCCCTCGCGATCGATCGCGTGGTTGATGGCCTTGCGCACGCGAATGTCCTTGAACTGCGGCGCCGGCGCGCCGTCCAGCGCATTCATCTGCAGGAAGACGATGCGCATGGTCTCGCCGCTGACCACCTGCAGGTGCGGCACCGCCTTGACCTGCTCGGCCTGGTCCTTGGGCACATGCATGATCAGGTCGGCGCCGGACGACAGCATCTCGGCCATCTGCGTCTGGCGGTCCGGGATGAAGCGGATCTCGATCTTCTGGATGCGCGCCTTGCCCTTGGGCGAGGCCGCGAAGTAAGTCGGGTTGCGCTCCAGCGTGATCGACTTGCCCGGCGTGTACTGCGCCACCTTGTAGGGCCCGGTGCCCACCGGCCTGGCGTTCATGCCCTTCGGGCCGACCTCTTGGTAGTACTTGGCCGGATGCATCACGACGGGCCCGGCCAGGTACTCGATGGCCGCCGGGAACACCTTCTTCGTGGTGAGCCGCACCTTGAGCTTGCCGAGCTTCTCGGCCTTCTCGATCCAGTTGACGTTCTGCTGCGTCGTGACCTTGTTGTCGGGGTTGGCGATGAAGTTCAGCGTGTAGACCACCGAGTCGGCATCGAACTCTTCGCCGTTGTGGAATTTGATGCCTTCGCGCAGTTCGAATTCGAGCGTGCGGTCGTCGACCTGCTTCCAGCTCTTGGCCAGCAGGCCCTTGTATTCCTGCGTCGCGGGGTCGCGATAGACCAGCGTGTCCCACACATGGGCGCCGATGATCACGCCGATGCGCACGTTGTTGAAGTACGGGTCGACGCTTTCCGGCGCCTGGTCGTAGGCGAAGCGCAGCGTGTCGTCTTTCTTGCTCGCGTGAGCGGCGCCCGCCGACAGCGCGGCCAGCAGGCCGGCCAGCAGGACACGAGAGGCCAATCGCTTCGAGGCTGCTGCGGCTTGCATGCGCGGAATCCTTGCGGTGAACGGTGGACGGATGCCGCGAAGACTAGGGCTGCGATAGATTTATGACAATTGGCAAATTCTCAACTTCTCGTTGCCGAAACGGCAAAGGAAGCATCGAAGCGGCTGAACGTCGCCATCTCGGCCATCAGCCGGCAGATCGCCAGGCTGGAAGATCTGCTCGGCATGGTGCTCTTCGAGCGCCGCCCGCGCGGCATGGTGCTCAGCGCCGCCGGCGAGGTGCTCGCGGCGCATGCGCGCAAGTCGGCGCTCGAGGCGGACCGTGTGGTCAGCGACATCCTGGCACTGCAAGGCCAGCGCAGCGGCAATGTGCGCCTGGCCAGCACCGAGGGCTTCGCCGTCGAGTTCCTGCCGCACGTCATCGCCGAGTTCCAGCGCAGCTACCCGGAGATCCTGTTCCAGCTCAATGTCGGCGCGCCGGCCGAGGTGACGCGCCGCGTGATCGACGGCGATGCCGACATCGGCATCACCTTCAGCCGCGTTCCCGTGAAGGGCATCAAGGTGGAGCACCGCCAAGCCGCACCGGTCGTGGCGGTGATGCGCCGCGACCATCCGCTGGCGAAGTTCAAGCAGGTCGCGCTCACGCAGCTGCAGGCCTACCCGCTGGCGCTGCCCGAGCCCGACACCACGGTGCGGCAGCTGTTCGACATCGGCTGCAGCCGCCAGCAACTGCTGATCGAGCCGGTGTTCAGCAGCAACTACTTCCAGGCCTTGTTCAGCTTCGCATCGATCGGCGGCGGCATCTCGATTGCGGGCGAGGTGTCGGTGCGGCACCGCGTGGCCGCGGGCGACATGGTGGCCATCCGCATTCGCGATCGCGGCATGGACGGGCGCAGCATCGAAGTGCAGACGCTGATCGGGCGCACGCTGCCGCGCGCGGTGCAGACCTTTCTGGACGTTCTCAAGCAGCGCGTGTCCGAGGCCGGCGCCGTTACAGCGGGATCTGCGTCGTCGACAAGACCTGCTTGAGCACCAGGAAGGAACGGATCTGCCGCACGCCCGGCAGGTAGAGCAGTTGCTCGGCGTGCAGCCGGTTGAAGCTTTCGTTGTCGCGCGTGCGCACGAGCATGAAGTAGTCGAACTCGCCCGTCACGACATGGCACTCCATGCAGCCGGAGATCTTCGCCGCCGCCTTTTCGAAGTCGGCGAAGGACTCGGGCGTGGACCGGTCGAGCACCACGCCGATCATCACCAGCATGCCGGCGCCGAGCGCTTGCGCGTTGAGCAGCGCCACGGTGGCGTTGATCAGCCCCGAGCGCCTGAGCCGCTCGACGCGGCGAAGGCAGGCCGGCGGACTCAGGTGGACCTTGGCGGCCAGGGCCACGTTGGAGATGGAGGCATCGCGCTGCAGCGCGCGCAGGATCGCCTTGTCGGTGCGATCGAGCTCGACGTCATAGGGGGCACGAATTTTTGTTGCTTGCTTCGCCATCATTGAGCAATTCCGGACTGTTCTTGGACTTCAGTGGCACTTAATGGTGCGCCTCAGGCCACTCATTTGCAATCAAATGAATCTCGAGCCTTTCTAAGATTGTCTGATCCCGACACCGACGAGGTTCCCCATGAATCTGAAGCGCTTTCCCCGCTACCCGCTGACCTTCGGCCCCACCCCGATCCATCCCTTGAAGCGCCTGAGCGCCCACCTCGGCGGCAAGGTCGAGCTGTATGCCAAGCGCGAGGACTGCAACAGCGGCCTGGCGTTCGGCGGCAACAAGACGCGCAAGCTCGAGTACCTCATTCCCGAGGCGCTCGGGCAGGGCTGCGACACGCTGGTCTCCATCGGCGGCATCCAGTCGAACCAGACGCGGCAGGTCGCTGCCGTCGCGGCGCACCTGGGCATGAAGTGCGTGCTGGTGCAGGAGAACTGGGTGAACTACTCCGACGCCGTCTATGACCGCGTGGGCAACATCGAGATGTCGCGCATCCTCGGTGCCGACGTGCGCCTGGATGCGGCCGGCTTCGACATCGGCATCCGCCCGAGCTGGGAACAGGCGATGGACGACGTGCGCCAGGCCGGCGGCAAGCCGTTCCCGATTCCGGCCGGCTGCTCGGAGCATCCGCTGGGCGGCCTGGGCTTCGTCGGCTTCGCCGAGGAGGTGCGCAAACAGGAAGCCGAACTGGGCTTCAAGTTCGACTACGTCGTGGTGTGCTCGGTGACCGGCAGCACGCAGGCCGGCATGGTCGTCGGCTTCGCGGCGGACGGGCGCGCGAACCGGGTCATTGGCATCGATGCATCGGCCAAGCCGGAGCAGACCCGGGCGCAGATCCTGCGCATCGCCCGGAACACCGCGAAGCTGGTCGACCTCGATCGCGATATCGCCGAGGGCGACGTGGTGCTCGACACGCGCTACGGCGGGCCCGAGTACGGCCTTCCGAACGAGGGCACCTTGGATGCCATCCGCCTGTGCGCGCGGCAGGAAGGCATGCTGACCGACCCCGTGTACGAGGGCAAGTCCATGCACGGCATGATCGACATGGCGCGCCGCGGCGAGTTCCCCAAGGGCTCGCGCGTGTTGTATGCCCACCTGGGCGGTGTTCCGGCACTCAATGCGTACAGCTTCCTGTTCCGCAATGGCTGACAACCGCGACGGGGCTGCGCTCGGCGAACTGACCGTTCCAGTACGGGTAGTAGGGGTAGGGCGGCGTCACCGCGCTCGCCGCGTCGAGCCGTGAGCGCTGCGAGGCATCGAGCTGCCAGCCCAGCGCGGCGAGGTTCTGCTTCAGCTGCGCCTCGTCGCGCGCGCCGATCAGCACGCTGGACACGGTGGGCTAGGAGTCTGCGCGGCAGAGCCGCACAGACTCCTAGCCGGCGGCTGAACGAGTGACGCCGGCATCGAGGCAGATGTCGACGATGCGCCGCGCGCCGGCGACATCGGTGTCGCCCCAGGCACTGAAGAGCGGGCCTTCGCCGCCGAAGGTGCCGGCCCCGAAGCCGAGCGCGGGGACCTTGAAACCGGAGCGGCCGAGATAGCGTTGTTCCATGACGATGGGTCCTCAGGCTTGGAATTGAGCGAGCGGCGCGCGCCGATCGGCGCCGCGGCTCCACAGCGCGATGGCGAGCCCCGCGAGCGTGATGAGCGCGGCCACCCAACCGAGCGCCGGCAACCCGGGGCCGTGATCGACCGTCACGCCGCCGACCCAGGCGCCCAGTGCATTGCCGAGGTTGAAGGCCGCGATGTTCAGGCTCGATGCGAGGTTCTGCCCCGCACCTGCCGCTTGCTCGAGCACGCGCAGCTGCATCGGCGCGACGGTCGCAAAGGCAGCCACGCCGAGCAGCCCGACGAACAGCACCGCGCTCCACGGCGTGTCGATGGCCCAGTGCATCGCGCACAGCACGGCCGCGAGAGCCGCCAGCGTGCCGAGCACCGCGGGCAGCGCCGCACGGTCGGCGAGACGGCCGCCCAGCAGGTTGCCGATGGCGAAGCCACCGCCGAACACCAGCAGGGTCGGCGAGACGGAGGCCTCCGACATGCCGGCCACACGCGTGAGCAGAGGCTGGATGTAGGTGACCACGGTGAACACGCCGGCGTAGCCGAGCACCGTCATCGCCAGGCCGCGCAGCACGCCGGGGCGCGCCAGCACCGCCAGCTCGTCGCGCAAGGCCGGCGCCGGGCCGTCGCTGCGCACCGGCGGCACGAGCAGCGCGATCGCCGCGAAGGCGAATGCGCCGATCAGTGCGACCGCCCAGAACGTGGCGCGCCAGCCGAAGTGCAGCCCGAGCCACGCGCCGGTGGGCACGCCGAGCAGCGTCGCTGCCGTCAGCCCTGTGAACATGATGGCGATGGCCGACGCGCGGCGATGCGCCGGCACCAGGCCGGTGGCCACCACCGAGCCGATGCCGAAGAAGGTGCCGTGCGCCAGCGCGGTGACCACGCGCGCGGCCATGAGCCACGCGTAGCTCGGCGCCACGGCACAGGCCAGGTTGCCGAGCGTGAAGATCACCATCAGCGCGAGCAGCACGGTCTTGCGCGGCAATGAGCACGTGGCCAGCGTGAGCAGCGGCGCGCCGACGGCGACGCCCAGCGCATAGCCCGAGATCAGCAGGCCGGCCGCGGTGATGGAGACATGAAGGTCCGCCGAGACCTGCAGCAGCAGGCCCATGATGACGAACTCGGTGGTGCCGATGCCGAAGGCGCCGGCGGTGAGGGCGAAGAGTGCGATGGGCATGATGAGCCGTACTGTGCGGGCGCTCTTCGTGGATGACTAGAATGCCGCTGGGACATGCATCTGTGAACTGAATTCACAAGCCGAACGAGCCTCCCCGTGCCACGCATCGACCTCAACCGCTCCGGCGAGATGGAAGTCTTCGTGCAGGTCTTCGACCGCGGCGGCTTCTCCGCCGCCGCACGCACGCTGGG
>VBDL01000520.1 GCA_005884255.1 Betaproteobacteria bacterium
TAGCGGCGGATCAGCGCCTCGTGCTTGTGCATCACGTCCTCATTTCGCGTCGATCGGCGGGCGGCTGGCAGCGACCCAGGCCTGGTGCTGCGCGCGCGTCTCCGCGCTCGGCGGGTACAGGCCCCACAGCGATTCGCCCGCGGCCACGCGCTGCGCGAGATAGCCTTCGAGGTCGTCCTGCGCCTCGCACAGCGCCGCCATCTCCTCGGCCAGATGCGCGGGGATGACGGTGATGTTGTCACCGTCGCCATGGACCACGTCGCCCGGATAGACCGCGACGCCGGCGCAGCCGATCGGCACCTGGAGGTCGGCCACATGGTGATACGACAGCCGCGTCGTCGCGGTGATGCCCGCGCTCCACACCGCGATGTCCATGTCGGCGAGCTCGCTGCCATCGCGGAACGCGCCATCCGTGATCACGCCCCGCGCGCCGCGCATCTTCATGCGCGTGATGAGCATGTTGCCCATCGACGCGGCGCGGCCGTCGCGGTAGCTGTCGATCACCAGCACGTCGCCCGGCTGCACCTGCTCGACGCCGACCCACTGCAGGTTGTCGGCATTGGGCGTGGTCGTCAGCGTCGCATAGGTGTCGATGTCCTCGCGCGCCGGAATGAAACGCATCGTGAAGGCGCGGCCGGCGAAGCGGCGGATGGTCTTGTTCACCGGCTTCAGACCCACCAGCACCGGCTGGCGAAAGCCTTTCTTGTAGAGCTGCGTGGTCAGCGAGCCGCTGCTGATCTTCGCCAGGCGGTCGAGCACTGCATCGCTGACAGGCACCGCCTCGCGCATCGGCGCGGGCGTGGGGGTGTGGGGGTGTTTCATCTTCTCGGTTCCAACATGCGGGACACGGGCATGCGGGAATCCTAGGTTTCACCGCTGCAGATCGCCAAGGCGGCTTACAGTGCAATCAGCCCGGGAGTTCCACAGGTTGGGAGAGTCGGCGATGGCTAGTAGAAACACCGAGGGCACCGCCTCCCTCGACAAGGCGCTGGACGTGCTCGACGCGGTGGGCAGCGCGGCGCGGGGCCTGAGCCAAGCGGAGATCGCCGAGCGGCTGGCGCTGCCCAAGACCACGCTGTACCGCATGCTGGCCACGCTGGTCGCGCGCGGGCTGCTGCGCCGCGACCCGCTGCGCCGCGTCTACTGCCTCGGCTTTCGCTGCTTCGAGTACGCACGCCAGGCCCATGCGATGCCGGACCTGGTGGCCGCCGCCGGCGTTGAGCTGCGCACGCTACGTGACCTCACCGGCGAGACCACCTACTTGGCCGCGCTCGACGGCCTGGAGGCACTGTCGCTGGACCGCTGCGACGGCGCGCACAGCCAGCGCTCGTCGTCGGTGCTGGGCCAGCGCAAGCCGCTGCATTGCACCAGCCAGGGCAAGGCGATGCTGGCGGCGCTGGACGCGCCGCAGCGCGAGCAGATCGTCAGGGACATCCCGTTGACCGCCGTGACGCCGCACAGCATCACCGACCGCCGCCGCTTGCAGGCGGAACTGAAGGTCACGGCCGCGCGCGGCTATGCCATCGACGATGAGGAGATCGTGCTCGGTGTGCGCTGCTGCGGCGCACCGATCGTCGACGCGGCGGGCCAGGTGCGCGGCGCGATCAGCGTCGCCGGGCCGGCGTTTCGCCTGACGATGAAGCGCGTCGAGCTGCTCGGCCCCGAGGTGGCTCAAGCCGCGCGGCGCATCGGTGCCCAGCTCGATGCGGCCAAGCCGCGCGCGGCGGACAGCCCGGTCGAGCCGATCGATGGCTCGTGGGCCTTCCATGGCGCGTTCCCGCTGTGGCTGCCGAGGCAGAGTTGCTTGCTGTGGGCCGACACGCTGGCGCCGGCGTTGCACCGCACGCACGGCAGTGCGCCGCCGCGCGACGACTGCATCGCCGATTTCGACGCGCCCATTTTCGCGCTGCTGCGCGAGCCGTCGGCGACGCTGGTGCTGCAGCACGAGGCCTGGCTGCGCGTGCCCGACGGGGGCACGCCGGAAGCGGCGCGCGAGCTGCCGCGGCGGCGTCTGCAGGCGGTGACGGTCGCGCCCGACGGCCGCCTGTGGGCCTGCGTCGCCGATGGCGAGCGCTGGCATGTCGGCGCCTTGGGCGACGACGGCAGCATCGGCGCCGGCTGGCGGCTGGCCGACCCGGCCAGCGCGCTGGCCTGGGCGGCCGATGGCTCGCAGCTGTGCGCGATCACGCCCGACAGCGGCGACGTGCTGTCGCTGCGCCCCGGCAGCGCGACGCCGCGCCGCGTGGCGACGGTGCCCAAGGGTTCGGGCCGCTTGAGCGGGCTCGCGCTCGACCACGACGGCGGCTTGTGGACCGCGCTCAGCGATGGTTGGAGCGTCGTCCGTATCGCACCAGACGGCGCCATCGATCGCGTCGTCGGCCTGCCGGTGCCCTGCCCCACCGACCTGGCGTTCGGCGGGCCGCGCGGTGATCAGCTGTTCGTCGCCAGCGCGCGCGACACCTTGTCGATGGACGCGCTCGGCGCCGCGCCGCTGTCCGGCCGGCTGTTCGTGCTCGATGCCGGCGTGGCCGGCGCACCGGCGCACGAGCGGCGCGGGATGTGAGCCCCCGGCCCCGGAGTACCGGGTCCACCCCCCGCGGGGGTGCGGGGCCGCTTGGGGCGGCCCGGCGCCGGCCCCGCAGGTGAGCCCCCGGCCCCTGCAGGTAAGTCTGCGCGCTACCAGGCCGGAGCCAGCTCGGCGAAACCGGCCGGCGCCTCGCGCTCGTCGTCGAAGGTGACGATCTCGTAGGCGCTCGCATCGGCCAGCAGCGCGCGCAGCAG
>VBDL01000515.1 GCA_005884255.1 Betaproteobacteria bacterium
AAGCCCACCCTACGAAGTCATGCTTGGCTCGTCATGGCTCTGCGGTACCACTCATGGAAGTGCTGCATGCCATCTTCCATCGGGCTCTGGTACGGCCCGGCGTCGTCGTCGCCGCGCTCCCTCAGGGCCTTGCGGCCGGCGTCCATGCGCAGCGCGATCTCGTCGTCCTCGACGCAGGTCTCCATGTAGGCGGCCTGGTTCGCCTCGACGAACTCGCGCTCGAAGGCGGCGATCTCCTCGGGGTAGAAGAACTCCACCACGTTGAGCGTCTCCTGCGGACCCTTGGGATACAGCGTGGAGACCACCAGCACGTGCGGGTACCACTCGACCATCACGTTCGGGTAGTAGGTGAGCCAGATCGCGCCTTGCTTCGGAGGCTCGCCGTTGCGGAAGGCGAGCACCGCGTCGTGCCACTTGCGGTAGACCTCGGAGCCCGCCTTGGCCAGCTCCTTGTGCACGCCCACGGTCTGCACCGAGTGGTGCGGGCCGAATTCCCAGAGCAGGTCTTCGCAGGTCACGAACTGGCCGAGCCCCGGGTGGAAGGGGCCGACGTGGTAGTCCTCGAGGTAGACCTCGATGAAGGTCTTCCAGTTGTAGGCGCAGCGATGCAGCTCGACGCGGTCGAGCACGTAGCCGGAGAAGTCGAGCTCGCCGCGCGGGCCGAGCTGGCCCAGCTCCTTGGCCACGTCGCGCCCGTTGTCCTCGAACACCAGGCCGTTCCACGTGCGCAGCTTGTAGTTGCGCAGGTTCAGGCACGGGTCCTCGGCGAAGTGGGGCGCGCCGATGAGGCGGCCGTGCAGGTCGTAGGTCCAGCGGTGCAGCGGGCAGACGACATTGCTGCCGCTGTTGCCGCGGCCGCGCAGCATCACCGCCTGCCGATGGCGGCAGACGTTGGAAATGAGCTCGACGCCATCGCGCGTGCGCACCAGCGCACGGCCTTCACTTTCCTGCGGCAAAGCGTAGTAGTCGCCGACCTCGGGCACGGCGAGTTCGTGCCCCAGGTAGCGCGGACCGGTGTGGAAGATGAGTTCCAGCTCCTTGCGGAACAGGTCCTCATCGAAATAGGCGTTGACTGAGAGTTGGGAGCGGCTGCGCTCCAGAGCCTCGAGGCTGATGCTCAGGTCGGACATGATCCCCAGGATCTCCAAAAACCAATGTCCCCCGTCGTGCGGGCAAGGGGCGGATTGTACCCATGGGGCGATGCCCGCCTTTGCTTACTGTCTGCGCGCCCTGCTGCACTGCAGCGACTGACTACAATCGGGGTTTCACGAACTGGAATGGCCAAGCAACCCTCATCCGCCGCCAGCGCCACGGAGCCCTCCAGCTACGAAGCGGCCGTGGCCGAGCTCGAACGCCTGGTCCAGGCCATGGAAGCCGGCCAGCTGCCGCTCGACCAGATGCTCGACAGCTACAAGCGCGGCGCCGAACTGCTCGTCTTCTGCCGCGCACGGCTCGAAGCCGTCGAGCAGCAGGTGAAGATCCTCGAGGACGGCCAGCTCAAACCTTGGCTCGATGCATGAAGCCATCTGACTTTGACATCTGGATTCGCCGCGGCCTCGAGGCCGTCGAAGCCGCCCTCGACCGCTGGGTGCCGCGCGACGCACCCGTGGGCCTGGGCGTGGCGATGCGCTACGGCGTGCTCGACGGCGGCAAGCGCCTGCGCCCGCTGCTGGTGCTGGCCGCGGCCGAAGCGGTGGGCGCCGATGCGCGCGAGCAGCGCGAGGCGGCGCTGCGCGCCGCGGTGGCAGTGGAGCTGATTCACGCCTATTCCCTCGTGCACGACGACATGCCGTGCATGGACAACGACGTGCTGCGCCGTGGCAAGCCGACCGTGCACGTGCAGTTCGGCGAGGCGCAGGCCATGCTCGCCGGCGACGCGATGCAGGCGCTGGCCTTCGAGGTGCTCACGCCCGACGAAGGCGTCGACCCCGCGCTGCAGGCGCGCCTGTGCCGGCTGCTCGCGCGCTCGTCCGGCCACGCCGGCATGGCCGGCGGCCAGGCCATCGACCTGGCCAGCATTGGCAAGCCGCTCGCCGAGGCCGAGCTGCGCGACATGCACCGCCGCAAGACCGGTGCGCTGCTGCAGGCCAGCGTGCTGATGGGCGCGGCCTGCGGGACCGTCACGCCGCAGGCCTGGAACGCGCTGTCGGACTACGGCGCGGCGATCGGCCTGGCCTTCCAGGTGGTCGACGACATCCTCGACGTGACGGGCCTGTCCGAGACGCTGGGCAAGACTGCCGGCAAGGACCAGCACACCAACAAACCGACCTACGTCACCGTGCTCGGCCTCGAGGCCGCACGCCGCCACGCCGCCGAGCTGCGCGACCAGGCGCATGCCGCGCTGGCGCGCAGCGGCCTGGAGCGCGCCGCGGGCTTAAGCCTGCTGGCCGACAAGGTCGTCGAACGCGACAGCTAGAACACTCATGCCCAACACCGCTGCTGCCCCGCTGCTGCCTGCCATCGCCAGCCCCGCCGACCTGCGCCGTCTCACACGCGCGCAGCTGCCGCAGGTGGCGCAGGAGCTGCGCGCCTTCGTGCTCGACAGCGTGGCCAAGACCGGCGGCCACTTGTCGTCCAACCTCGGCACGGTGGAACTGACGATCGCGCTGCACTATGTCTTCAACACGCCGGAAGATCGGCTGGTGTGGGACGTGGGCCACCAGACCTATCCGCACAAGATCCTCACCGGCCGTCGCGACGGCATGGCCCACCTGCGCCAGCAAGGCGGCATCAGCGGCTTCCCGCGGCGCGACGAGAGCCCGTACGACACCTTCGGCACCGCGCATTCGTCGACCTCGATCTCTGC
>VBDL01000516.1:0-922 GCA_005884255.1 Betaproteobacteria bacterium
CGCGACGACCAGCAGGATCGCCTGGCCGCCCTGCGAGCTCTGGAACACCGCCGCATCGCCGCCGTAGCTGGTGATGATGGTCGGCGGCATCTTCAGCTCGGTGACGAAGCCCGACAGATGCCGCGTCGCCTCGCCCAGCGGCACGTCGGGCGCCAGGTTGAAGCTCAGCGTCACCGCCTGCAACTGCCCTTGATGGTTGACCGCCGTCGGGCCCACCGTGCGCTGCACACTGGCGAAGGCCGATAGCGGCACCAGATCGCTGGACTTGCCGCGCAGGAAGATCTTGTTGAAGGCGTCCTCGAACTGGCGGTCGGCATCGGCCGCCTCCATGATCACCTGGTAGCTGTTGCTCGGGCTGTAGATGGTGGATACCTGGCGCTCGCCGAAGGCGTTGTACAGCGCGTTGCGCAGGTCGCCCATCTGCACGCCGAGCAGGTTGGCCTTGTCGCGGTCGATGTTCAACGTCGCCTGCAGGCCGCGGTTCTGCGAATCGCTGGTCACGTCGCGGAACAGCGGGTCATCGCGCATGCGCGCCTGCAACTTCGCCGCCCAGTCGTTCAGCGCCTCGGCGCTCACACTTTGCAGGATGTACTGGTAGCGGCTCTTGCTCACCTTGCCGCCGAGCTGCAGGTTCTGCACCGGCCGCATGTAGACCGCGACGCCCGGCACCGCGCGCAGCTTGCGCCGCAGGTCTTCGAGCACCTTCTTCATCGGTGCGCGTTGGCCGAACGGCTTCAGGTTGATGAACAGGCGGCCGCTGTTCTGCGTGGCGTTGGGTCCGCCGACGCCGATGAAGCTGCCGACGCTGGCCACGTTGGGGTCGGCCTGGAAGATCGCCGCCACCTGCTGCTGGCGATCGGTCATCGCGCTGAACGAAATGTCTTCGGAGGCTTCCGTGGTGACCTGGATCTGCCCCACGTCT
>VBDL01000516.1:938-3659 GCA_005884255.1 Betaproteobacteria bacterium
GAGCGCGACCAGCAGCACGAAGCGACGGTGCGCCAACGCCCAGTCCAGCGTGCGCGTGTAGCGGCCGAGCGTCCACGCGAAACCGCGCTCGAACACGCGGTTGACGGCGTTGTCGTCGTGCGGGTCGTGATGCCGCAGAAAGCGGCTGCACAGCATCGGCACCAGCGTCAGCGAGGTGCCTGCCGACACCAGCACGGCCAGCCCGACGACGACCGCGAATTCATGGAACAGCAGGCCGATCACGCCGGGCATGAAGAACACCGGGATGAACACCGCGACCAGCGAGATCGAGATCGACATGATCGTGAAGCCGACCTCCTTCGCGCCGCGGATCGCCGCCTGGAAGGGCGGCATGCCGTCTTCCACATGGCGCACGATGTTCTCCAGCATCACGATCGCGTCGTCGACCACCAGGCCGACGGCCAGCGTGATGCCGAGCAGCGAGATGTTGTCCAGGCTGTAGCCCAGACCGGCAAGCAGCGCCACCGCGCCGATCAGCGACACCGGCAGCGACAGCGCCGGGATGATGGTGGCCGACAGGCGCCGCAGGAACAGGAAGATCACCAGCACGACCAGCACCACCGTGAGCGCGAGCGTGAAGTTCACGTCGTGCAGCGCGGCGCGGATCGACACCGAACGGTCGTTGAACGGGATCAGCGCGATCGATGCCGGCATCTGCGCCTCGAAGCGCGGCAGCATCGCTCTCACGCGGTCGACCACCTCCACCGTGTTCGCATTGGGTTGGCGCTGCACTGCCAGCGTGATCGAGCGCTCGCCGTTGAACCAGTTGGCCGTCTTCACCGACTCGAAGCTGTCCAGCACCTCGGCCACGTCGCGCAGGCGCACCGGCGCGCCGTTGCGCTGCGCGACCACGATGTTGGCGAACTCGCGCGCGTTGATGAGCTGGCGGTTGGCCTGCACCGTGAGCGTCTGCTGCGGGCCTTCGAGCACGCCCACCGGCGTGTTGGCGTTGGCCGCGCTGATCGCCGCACGCAGCTCGTCGAGCGTGAGGTTGCGCTCGCTCAGTTGATCGGGCCGCACGCGCACGCGTACCGCGAAGCGCTTCTGGCCGTAGATGCCGACCTGCGCGACGCCGTCCACCGTCGACAGGCTGGGCGAGATCAGGTTCTCGGCATAGTCGTTGAGCTCGGACAGGTTCAACGATGGCGATGAGAGCACCAGCAGCAGCACCGGTGCATCGGCCGGGTTGAGCTTGCGATACGACGGCGGCGTCGTCATTTCCGCCGGCAGCGAGCGCTGCGCGCGGAACAGCGCCGCTTGCACGTCCACCGCCGCGGCATCGATGTCGCGATCGGTGTCGAACTCCAGCGTGACGGTGCTCGAGCCGATCGTGTTGGTCGAGCTGATGACGTTCAGCCCGGCGATGGTGGCGAACTGCTTTTCCAGCGGCAGCGCCACCGAGCTGGCCATCGTGTCGGGGCTGGCGCCGGGCAGGATGGCCGACACGCTGATCACCGGCGTGTTGTAGCTGGGCAGCGCCGCCACCGGGATCTTGGTCAGCGCGACGATGCCAGCCACCACGGCCGCGGCATTGAGCAGCACGGTCATCACCGGGCGGCGGATGAAGAGCTCGGAGAAATTCATGGCCACATCCTCAGGCCGGTGAACGGGCCGCGGAGGCAGCGCCGCTGGCGCGCCCGGCCGGCGCCGCCACAACGGCCTCGCGCACCGGCGTGCCGGGGCGCAGGTTCTGCTTGCCGTCGGTGACGACGCGCTCGCCCGGCTTCACACCGTCGACCACCGCGAACTCGCCGAAGGCGTAGCGCAGCTGCACCGGCCGCAGCTGCGCCGTGCCGCTCTCGTCGACCACGTACAGCGAGCGCTGCTGGTTGGCACCGAGAATCAGTGCCGCCTGCGGCACCACGACGGCACCGGCCAGCGTGCGCAAGGTCATGCGCGCGGTGACGAACTGGCCAGGCCACAGCTGGTGCTGCGCATTGGGAAACTGGCCCTTCACGCGGATGGTGCCGGTTTGCGCGTCGACGGTGTTGTCGATGAAGCTGACCTGTCCAACGACGCCGCCCGCTGCACCGCTGACCGCACTTGCCGGCCCAGCCACTTGGCCCGGCACGCGCACCGTCACGCTGGCCGGCGCGCCGCTGCTCGCCTGCAGCAGCGGTGCCAGCTGCGACTCCGGCACCGTGAAGCTGACGCCGATCGGGTCGACCTGGCTGATCGTCACCAGTGCAGCGCCGCTCGGCGACACCAGGCTGCCGGGATACACCGCGATCGCGCCGGCGCGACCGGCCAGCGGCGAGCGGATCTGGTTGTAGCTCAGCGCCACTTCGCTCGAATGGATGGCGGCGGCGTCGGAGGCGACCAGGGCGCGCTGCGCCTCCAGGTTGGCGAGCACGGTGTCCACCGCGCTCTGCGCGATGAAGTTCTGGTCGCGCAGCTCCTGCGAGCGCTTGTACTGCCGCTCCAGGTCGGCCAGCGTCGCGCGGTCGCGCAGCAGCTGAGCCCGCGCCTTTTCCAGGTTGGCGCGGTCGCTGCGGTCATCGAAGGCGAACAGCAGGTCGCCCTGGCGCACGAATTGCCCTTCCTTGATCGCCACCTGGCGCACCGTGCTCGAGACTTGCGGGCGGATGTCCACGCTGTTGAGCGACACCACGGTACCGGTGGCCTCGATGGTCACCGGCACGTCGCGCGCTTGGGCACGCACGACGGTCACCATTTGTGCTGCGGCCGCGGCAGGAGTCG